>JAIRLA010000268.1 GCA_031259795.1 Azoarcus sp. | reverse complement strand
AGCGGACGACTCCACGCTCTTGTCGAACAAATAGAGCAGGAAAGGCAGCAGCAGGAAAAGCCCCGCCCCGCTGACCCGATGCAAGATGGACACGATGCTTGGCAGTGGAAATCGTATTTCGACGATATCCAGATGTTTCGGCCTCTGTTTTCGTACTGTTGCTTCTGTCATGGACACTCCCTCCACACAAAGGCGGCTCGAACCGCCGTATTGAAACTCAGGGCAAGAACGAGTTCCCCGCTCCCGCCCGGATCATCAGGTCAGATCGTTCAGATAATAATGCCCGACCGTTGAATATACCCCGCGCCGCCATTCCACCGGCTTGTCCCCGTAGGTATAGGTCACCCGCTCCACCGACAGCAGCGGCGTGCCCTCATCGACCTGCAACAGATCGGCGGCGGCGCGGTCGGCGGCCACCGCGCGGATGCGCTCCTGGGCGCGGATCATGCGCAAGCCGAAACGGGTCTCGAACAACGAATACAGCGAACTGTTCCAGACCTGGAGCATCTCCAGGTTGAGACCCTGGAAAATCTCCTCGGGCAAATAGATTTCATCGGCCACGATCGGTTTGTTCTCGAAGCGGAGCACCCGCCGCAGGATGATGATCGGCGCCCCCGGCCCGATCGCCAGCATGCGCGCCGCCTCCTGCCCGGCCTTGGCCCGCCAGCAATCGAGCGGCACGCTCCTGGGATGGGTCAGGACGCCCTCTTCCGGCACCAGCCGCAAGAAACGGAACATCTGGCGCGGATCGTTGTGCGAAGCCACGTAGGTTCCCTTGCCCTGCTTGCGCACCAGTATGTTGTCCGCGGCCATTTCGTCGATGGCCTTGCGCACCGTGCCCTGTGACACATTGAAACGCGCCGCGAGCTCCTGCTCGCTCGGGATGGCCTGGCCCGGACGCCACTCCCCGGCCTCAAGCGCCTGTAGAATCAGGGACTTGATTTGCCGATACAGAGGACTGAATGTGGGGGAAACCTGTGCCATGGGCGCATTTGAGCATAAAAAATTTTGAGTGTCCATGCCCCATCTTATATTCCATGTCTTATATAAGACATGAATTGACAGCGTCCGCCGTTTCCTCCTACCATCATCATGCTTCCGGTTTCGCGTCCCGGATAATCCCGATCGCGGCCGGCGGCACGGAAGGATACATTTCATCCACATAACATTTCACCCGCATCCGAGGGGAGGAGCACCAATGAGCAAAACACCCATCCGCGTCGCAGTGACCGGCGCGGCCGGCCAGATCGGCTACAGCCTGTTGTTTCGCATCGCCAGCGGCGAGATGCTCGGCAAGGATCAGCCCGTCATTCTGCAACTGCTCGATCTGCCCCAGGCGCAGAAGGCGGTCGGCGGCGTCATCATGGAACTGGACGACTGCGCGTTCCCGCTTCTGGCCGGCGTCATCGCCACCGACAATCCCGACATTGCCTTCAAGGACGCCAAGATCGCCCTGCTCGTCGGCGCCCGTCCGCGCGGCCCGGGCATGGAGCGCAAGGACCTGCTCACCGAGAACGCCAGGATTTTCACCGTACAAGGCGCCTCCATCGGCCAGCACGCCGACCCGGACTGCAAGGTGCTGGTCGTCGGCAATCCATGTAACACCAATGCCTACATCGCCAAGGAAATCGCGCTGAAATATGGCCGCGTCCCGGCCAGGAATTTCACCGGCATGCTGCGCCTCGACCATAACCGCGCCCTTTCGCAACTGGCCGCGAAATCCGGCCGCGCGGTTTCCAGCCTGGAAAACCTCGTGGTCTGGGGCAACCACTCGCCGACCATGTACGCCGATTACCGTTTCGCCACCTCCAACGGCGACAAGGTCAAGGATCTCATCGGCGACGACGCCTGGAACAGGGATGTCTTCCTGCCCACCGTCGGCAAGCGCGGCGCGGCCATCATCGAAGCGCGCGGCCTGTCCTCGGCGGCCTCGGCGGCCAACGCCGCCATCGACCACATCCGCGACTGGACGCTCGGCTCGAAAGGCAAATGGGTCACGATGGGCGTGCCTTCCGACGGTTCCTACGGCATCCCGGAAGGCATCATCTTCGGCTTCCCGGTCACCACCGAAAACGGCGAATACAAAATCGTCCAGGGATTGGAAATCGATGAGTTCTCGCGCGAACGCATGACCAAAACGCTGAACGAACTGCTCGAAGAACGCGACGGAGTAAAAGCCCTCCTGGCCTGAAACCCATAACACTCCGAAACAGCGGCGCTTCGCGCCGGATGGAACGAACTGGATTGCCACGTCGATGCGCTCCTCGCAATGACGACGCTTTGCCGACATGACCATCCCCCAATCACAGCCGCCTGCCGTTCCCTCCCCCGCTTGCGGGGGAGGGTGCCCGAAGGGCGGGAGAGGGCTTCGTGCCAACCGGCGCGTAGCGCCGCTGGATAAAAAGGGAAGGAGGAATGAAACGCCCGTCCACTCTCCACCGCCAAGAAATCAGCGGCGCTTCGCGCCGGATGGTTGGCGCCCCCCTCTCCCGGCCTTCGGCCACC
>JAIRLA010000225.1 GCA_031259795.1 Azoarcus sp. | reverse complement strand
CCCAAACCGGGCTATCTGCGCGCGGTTCGGAATCTGGCCGATAAATACGGCGCACTGCTCATTTTCGATGAAGTCGTCAGTTACCGCCTGGGCGAGGGAGGACTCGCGGCGCTGGAGGGAGTCGAACCCGACCTCATGACCCTGGGGAAGATCATCGGCGGCGGGCTTCCGGTGGGCGCTTATGGCGGGCGGGAAGATGTCATGAAATGCTTCCTGCCCGCCCACGGCGTCACGCTCAGCGCCTCCGGCACCTTCAGCGGCAATCCCCTGACCATGACCGCCGGAGCGGTGGCTCTGCGCCACTATCGGCGGCCCGAGATAGACCGGCTCAACCGCTTGGGAGACAGGCTGCGCCAAGGACTGCGGGAAGCGGCGAAAAGGGCGGGAACGCCGGTGGTCTTCACCGGCGGCGGCTCTTTCACCGGTTATCACTTCACCCGGAAGGCGCAGGTGGAAAACGCAACCGACAGCATGCGCACCCTGGCGGAGCACATGCCCATCTACGATTGCGTGCACATGGCGGCCTTGGTCAAGGGCTATTACCTGATGAAAAAAGGGCGCTTCATTCTCTCCACCCCGATGAATGAGGCGCTGGTGGACAAAACCATACAGGACTTTGCCGAAATATTTACCCTGGTCAAGCCCCTTTGCGGCGAATTGTTGGAGGGAACCATGCAGGGCGCATTGCATGCGCCCTTGCACGCTCCTGCTTGGCGTGGCTGATCCACGGCCAGCGGCTGAATGCGTCCGACATAACCGGCATCACCTTGATCGTGGCCGGCGTGGTCATCCTCGGCGCCTTCCCGAAAACCGTTCCGCACTGAGCGCGCGTTCCTGGCGCGATTATTGCTAAATGGAATACCCGGCGCGAGACCGTGGCCGCCCGCCCACCCTGATGAGAGGAAGTCACATGCAAACCGAACACCTCCTTGCCACCGCGCCGGTCTTCCTGCTGGCCATCGATGATGGCCAGCGCATCGTCCATCGCAGCGCCGCCGCCCGGATCATCGTGCCGGACGAAAAACGCCATCTGCGCGAGGCGATGGACGCCGCCTCGGCGAAGGCTTTCGCGGGATTCCAGCGTTCCCTCTCGCCGGACGACGCGCCCGCGCACCTGCTGGCGACCTTCATCGACGCGCGCGGCCGGCCGCGGAAGATCGCGGGACTCATCGACCGCGCCGCTTGTCCGGACGGATCGATCCTGCTGCGCTTTACCGCCAGCCATGCCGGGATCGGCGGCAATCGCGACAACTGGCTGGAAAACCTGATGCTCTCCGAAGAAGTGCTGCACGGTTTTGCCCAGACCTCATCGGAAGCCACGTGGTGCATCGAGTTTTCCGAACCCGTCGACATCGGCCAGAGCGACAGCGAGATCGTGCGCCAAGTGTTCGAGAACGACTGTCACTGGCTGTTCTGCAACGAGGCGCTGACCCAGCTCTACCAACTGCCGGAAGGACTGGATATCGCCCGCCAGCCGGTTTCGCTCTATTTCCCGCGCATTCCCGAAAACGAGGCCTTCGTCCTCCAGATCATCAAATCCGGCTTCGCCGTCGACAACGCGCCGAGCACCGATTACCGGCACGACGGCAGTGTGCGTTACATGGAAAACAACGTCCGGTGCAGCATCGCCGACGGTTATCTTTTCCGCATTTTCGGCACCTTGCGCGACGTGACCCGCATCCGGCAGACACACAAACGCCTGAAGAACGAGGTGGAAAAGATGCGCGGCATCTTCGCCGCCCTGCCCGACGCCATCATGGTGATCGACCGCGACCGGCGGCTGGTGGCGGTCAACGCTTCCTTCGAGACGCTCTTCGGCTGGAACGGCGAGGATTTCCTCGGGCGCGACGTGCAAAGCATCATCGATCTGGAGCAGTCCCTGCCCGGCAAGCAATGCTGGTATGGACACTGCCGGCAGTGCTGGCGAACCATGGTCAGGACGGAATCCAACACTTTCCTGCATTGCGAGGCGCGGATCGCGCCGCTCGGGGAGGAAACGCCCGGTCATTTCGTCCTGTCACTGCGCCCCGCCACGGATGACGCCGCCAGCGCGAGGAACGGATCATGAAGTTCATGAGCATAGAGGACAATCTCACGCCCAGTTCGCGGGCGAGCGACTTCGAGGCACTGTACACCGATGATCGCTGGCGGGCGCTGGGCGATCTCATCCCCGACGGACTCGTCATGGTCGATTCCGCCGGATTGGTGCGCTACATGAACTCCGCCGCCGAAAGCATCAACGAGGTCTACCGCCAGATGGTCGTCGGCCACCCGCTGGAGGATTTCGTCCAGCAGGCGCGGCTCGATTATTCGGTGATCCCGGAGGTCTTTCACCATGGCCACGCGCGCGTCAACAAGGTCGTGCGCGACGCCGGCAACCGCGACTATTTGATCTCCACGCGCAGCTATCATTCCTGGAGCGGCGAGAGCAGCGCCTTCATGATCCTGACGCGCAATCTCGACGCGCTGGACAAGATCCCCAGGCACGCACATGAGAGCAGCCCCGTTTTCGCGCCCCCGTCCCTCCCCCTCGCGGCAAGCGCCGAAAACGAGCCCATCGTCAGCGGCCAGGCCACCGCCAAGGCCGTGGAGCGCGGCCTGCGCGCCATCGACATGCACGCGCGCCTGTTGATCCTCGGCGAATCGGGGGTCGGCAAGACGGAACTCGCTCGCCAATTGCACCGCAAATCCGGCTTCGCCACCTGTCCGTTCGTGCATGTCAATTGCGGCTCCATCCCGGATTCGCTCTTCGAGTCGGAAATGTTCGGCTACGAGCGCGGCGCGTTCACGGGCGCTTCCTCGCGCGGCAAGAAGGGACTGATCGAGGCCGCCGAGGGCGGCATCCTGTTTCTCGACGAAGTGGGGGAAATCCCGCTTCACTGCCAGGCCAAGATTTTGCAGGCAATCGAGGAAGGGCTGGTGCAGCGCGTCGGTGCCACCGCGCCGCGCCACCTGCAATTGCAGAT
>JAIRLA010000221.1 GCA_031259795.1 Azoarcus sp. | reverse complement strand
GTGCCAATTAATTGTATCTCCCAAGAAAATCGGATAAAAACGCCACATTATCTGAGTATGGGGAAACGCTTGTACCCCATCAGGCAGCGCTTTCATCCCTGCTGACAATGAACTTATGCAATAAACATTGACCGTCGCTAGCTATTTCGGGTTGTGTAGATACCTATGCCCCCCTGCGGGGGGCGAGGGGAATCCATCGGGAGAACTCGTTATTGCAAAAGCCTCCCCCACCTCGTCATTGCGAGGAGCGAAGCGACGCGGCAATCCAGAGCCTTCCATCCGGCGCGCAGCGCCGCTGACTTGAACCGCCGCCTGGGTTGCGTGCGACGTGAAGTTGCTCGAATAATTGTTCCAGCGGGGGCGACCTTGGGGCACAGCATCGAGGCCTGAGCGCATTGTCAGATTGCGTTACCCAGAAGGAGGGCGCGGACTTCTTCGTACTCTTTCAGCCTGGCGAAATCCTTTTCGCCTGGGTTGCTCATACGGCTCAAGTCCATGTTTTCGGCATTATCGGCGAGTTTCACGGTATGGGCGAGCGGGTTGGCGGCCGCTCTTGATGCCGCCTGTAGCCTGGACTCGCCTGGACGCTTTGTAAGGGCGTCGATGGCGGCCAGCACCTCGGGCGGAAAGCCTTCCGCGCGTAACTGCTCAAGGGTGACAGGCGTGTCTTCCACGACGTCGTGCAGGACCGCCGCCATGCGTTCATGTTCAGTGGTCGCGCGGAACATGACTCTGAGCGGATGCAGGATGTATGGCTGTCCCGCCTTGTCTACTTGCCCCGCATGCGCGGCGGCCGCGATTTCGATTGCGCGTTCAAGAGTAGACATTTCTCAACCTTGCAGTATTGCGTCGTGCGTCCGCCCGAACGATTCATCAAGTGGCGGGCCATTGTACGGCAATCCAGTGTTATCGAATAACCGATCGACGTCCAGGCTCGGGGGCGCGTCGCTGGCGGCGCGGCGCCGCGTGTACGAATTTGCTGATCTCATCCATCACCTTCGGTACGACAGGTAACGAAGGATTCGAGTAGGAGACTCGCTGCTGGATGGCGTTGGCCGGCACGAGTTTGAGAACATGATTCATGCCTTCGACAATGACCGGAGAGGCGCCCGGATATGCCTCCAACAGCGCCTTGGCCTCCGCGACGTCTACCTGGATATCCGTCGTGCCTTGAACAATCATGACCGGCACGGACAAGCGGGCAATCTCCCGGGCGGGGGTATAGCGAAACCAGGAGATCAAGTAGGGCTGCACGCTGGGGCGATACAGTGCGAGCAAAGGCGGCGGAACGGACTCGATGGTGCGCCCCGACTCCAGCGCGCCAAGGATTTGTTCGCTCGCCCGCCACAGGGCCGGTTTCAGCTGCGGGCGCAATTGTGTCCGGAGAACCTGACCCGCCGGGCGCGCCGGACCCGCCACGGATATGAACGCATCCGCCGCGGAACGTTGGACGGCAAGGATGCCGATCAGCGATCCCTCGCTGTGACCCACGACTGTAATGGTCGAGAAGCGGCTGTCCCGGCGGAGCTGCTCCACCCATGCCGCCGCGTCGTCGACGTAGGTCTCGAAACGCAGTTCGGCTTCGTTGAATGTTTTGGAAGCGCTCTTTCCGATACCTCGCTTGTCATAGCGCAGGGAAGCGATCCCGTGATCGGCAAGACCCTCCGCCAGCAGCTTGAGACTATTGTTTGCCCCTGGCAACAACGCTGAATTTCCATCACGATCCATCGGGCCAGAACCTGCGATCAAAAGCGCGAGCGGAAATTTGCCGCGGCCCGCCGGAACCAACAGCGTGCCGTGCACTGGCCCCCACGCTGTATCGAGCCGCACGGATTCGTGAATTGGACTGGCGCGCGACTCAGCCGCAGCGGCGAGGGAAAAAAGCACAATGGATATGCAAATCAATATACTGTTTGCCACGGATGGTAATCGCGCTAAAACCATCATTCTCCTCGCCTCTTCGTGAAAACAATGCCACGCGACGAAGTCTATACGTCCGGTTTCCGACGCGCAATACCTGCGGAACCTTTTGCAAAATTCCAGCAGTATCGTGGTTCTTGCCGTACAAATAAGCCATTGGTTTATAAAGGATATCCGGCGTGGGCTCCTGAGAACCTGTTCATTGTTTCTGGTACTCCCCCGCCGATTGCCCCTGCAGCGGTCTGAACACGTTCTGAAAGGCGGGGAATTCGTTCTGATATTCCCGATTTCGCTGATTGCAGGGGCGGTTTACCGCCATTCCCGGAGATAATGAACAGGTTCTGAGCAAGAATCATACGGCGCTCACGGGCGCGCGCGCCGCTTTCAGCTTCCCGACAGATTGAGCAATATTTTAAGGCGATTGTCGCTCGCGTTCGCGGGCAGGTAGCCGATGGCGTTGGGGGTGCGGGCCAGCAATTCGAGGGCCTCGCTCTGGCTGCCGGCTTCGAGCGGGGGGCGCACCCGGCCGCTGAAGACCAGCCGCGACCAGTTGGCCCGCACTTGTACGGGATTCTTGCCGGTGAGTTCCCGGTAGAAATGATTGCGCGCCGGACCGGCGGGCAGGTCGATGAGCGTGACCGGGGTGCCGTCGCGCAGGGTGGTGCGCTGTCCGAGGAACAATTGGGCCGCTTCTTCGCGGCTCAATACTTTTATTCCGCCGCTGGTGACGATGACGACTTCCGCCGGTCGCGCCTTTCCCTGCGTTTCGGGAGGGCCGGCGAGCGGGGCCGTGGTCATGAGCGCCAGGACGGAAAATACGAAGGCGCCCAGTGTGTTGTGCATGAGCGCGCGGCGAGAGCGTGGAAGAGATTCAGAACGTGACATCGACACTGACGCCTATCGTATTGATGGAGCGATCCCGCATGCGGGCATTCATGGGATCGCGCGCAAAAAAACTTCCCCAGCTTTCGCCGCTGATGCGGGCGTGATTGAATTCCAGCTTGAGCGCGGTGTTGCGGTAAAAATCCCAGCGCGTGCCAAGCGTGACGCTGCGTTGCGACAGATTGCGCGACGCGATGAAGGCGCGCAGGGCGTCGTCGATCTGGGGGATGCCGGTCATGTCCGTGGAAACCGGCTTGTCCTCGGTGTGGCGGGCCAGGGTGAGGTAGGGCGTGAAGTTGCCGAAACGGCGGGCGACGGTCACTTCCCAGGCGTGCGCATCGTGGGTGTAGCGCCGGCTGTCGAGCCGGGTGTATTCGCCGATCAGCAGCCAGCGGCCGTCATCCCATTGCGCGCCGAGGGCGCTGAAGGTGCTGAATCCGTCGTTGCCGGACAGCTTGCCCAGGATGTTCGCGGCGTTGGGGGTGACGGCGTTCAGCGCGGCGGACAGGGCGAGGAAATCGTTGCCGCTCCACTTCAGGGCGAATTCCGATTCGGTATGTCCGGCAAACAGGGTGAGGGAACCGGCGGTGACGCTGATGTTGAGCCCCCTGGTGTTGCTGAGGTGACTGTTGCCGCCCTGGTAAATGGGCAGGATGCTGCTGCCGTAGTAGGGGTGGATTTCGATGTTGACGCCGCCGATGCCGGTACGCACCAGGAAGTCGATGCCATCGAGTTCATTGAAGGGATTGAGACTGTAGACCTCCGTGGGCGGGCGTATCCACGGATTGGCATAATTGATGTCGATCGTCTCCGAGAGCATGAAGAAAGGCACGCGCACCCGCCCCATGCGCACGGTCACGTTCGGGGTGAGGGCGTAGCTCACGAAGGCGAGGCTGGCGCGGGGATCGAAACTGCCCAGCGTGCTTTCCCGGCTGATGGCCTGGAGCACCAGCGCGGCGCGCGCGCCGAGGGAAATATCGCCATGGACGCCGATCACGGTATCGGGGCCGAAATCGGGATTTTCGCCGCCGGGATGGTTGACGCTCGGACGGATGAAACGCACATCCCGGCTGCCGGTCGCCACCATGCCGAGGGTGGCGAAGCCCGAGATCCGGAAACGGGACGTCTCGTCCGGCTGCGGAGCGCTCGCGCCGTCCTGCTCCGGGGCGGCCGCGGCCGTTGCCCCGGAATGCGACGGCCTTTCCCCGGCCACCGCGGCGCGCAGGCCGGGAGCCATGAACAGGAGCAACGTGGTGGCGCACGCGGCGCGGAAAATACGATTCATGCGTCAGTCAATGTCAGTGCGTTTTTCCCGGGATACGAGCAACCGACATGCATCATCGGCGGGCATGGGCTTGGAGAATAGATAACCCTGCCCGAAATCACAACCGATTGCGCGCAGCATTCGTGACTGATCTTCGCTTTCGATGCATTCCGCCACCACGGACATGCCGAGATCGTGGGACAGGCCGATGCTGTAGCGGACGATGGCGCGCAGGCGCATGTCGCTGGTGATCGCCCCGACGAAGGAGCCGTCGAGCTTGACGGTATCGCAGGGGATGGTGTGCAGATAGCTCAGGGCCGAATAGCCGGTGCCGAAATCGTCGATCAGTATCGCCACGCCGGCTTCGCGCAGGCGCTGGAGCGTCGCCACGCCGGGGCCGGCGGCGCGCGCGAGCAGGCTTTCGGTGACTTCGAAGCGCAGGCGTGCGGGGGCGAGGCCATATCCGGCGATGATGTCGAGCAGTTCGCTGGCGAGATCGGGACGCGAAAGCTGGCGCGCCGAAAGGTTGACACTGACCGGCGGCGGTTCCGTACCGGTCTGGCCGCGCCATTCCAGAATGTCCTGGCAGGTGCGGCGCAGCACGAACAGGCCCAGGTCGTGAATCAGGTCGAGGGATTCGGCCAGCGGAATGAAGCGGATGGGCGGAATCATTCCCTGAGTGGGGTGCTGCCAGCGCACCAACGCCTCGAAGCTGGCAATCTCGCGGTTATGCAGGCGGACGATGGGCTGGTAGTACACGCTCAGGAGTTCGTTCGCCAGCGCGTTGCGCAAGTCGGTTTCGAGCCGCAGCGTCGTGAGCGCGCTGGCATGCATCGATGCCTGGAAAACCTCGACCGGCGAAGATTCGCCCTTGCGCGCCATTTGCAGGGCATTGTCGGCATCGCGCAGCAAGGTTTCGGCGTCGGCGTCGCTGCCGCTGTCGCTCATGGCCAGACCGATGCGGCATTTCACGTGCAGCACCTGCCTTGCGCCGAGCGTGACGCAATCGGGCAGATTGACCAGCGAGTTGGCGACTTTCGTGGCTTCCGTAACGGACGACACCCCTTGCAGGAGAATGGCGAACTGATCCCCTCCCAGACGGGCGACGATGTCGCCCGCCCGCAACGAACTGGAAAAATAGTTGGCGACCTGGCACAACAAATGGTCGCCGGTGGCGTGCCCGTAACTGTCGTTGATCAGATGGAAGCGTTCGAGATTGACCGCCAGCACCGCGAAACGGTGCTCCTCCCCGCCGCGCCCCCGCTGCGCCAGAGCCTGCCGCAAATGCTCGATGAAAAGCGCCTGGTTGGGCAGGCCGGTCAGATCGTCATGGAGGGCGTCGTGGAGCAACTGCTGCTCGGCGCGCTTGCGCAGATGAATATCGCTGATCGAACCGGCCATGCGCACCGCCCGGCCATGGTCGTCGCGCTGCGCCACGCCGCGGGTCATGATCCAGCGGTAACTGCCGTCCTCGTGGCGGATGCGGTGTTCGAGCATGAACTGGGAACTGATGCCTTTCAGGTGCTCGGCCAGGCGCTCGCGGAAAATGGCGCTCTCGTCCGGATGCAGGCGCGAGGAAAAAATCGACGTCGGCATCTCCAGCGGCGAAATGTCGGAGACCGGCGTATCGACGTTCAACCCGAGCATCTCACAGAAACGGGGCGAAAAATGCCCCTTGCCGCCGGCGATATCCCAATCCCACAGACCATCGTTGGCGCCGCGAATGGCGAGGGCATAGCGCTCCTCGCTGGCCCGCAAGCGCGCCGTGGAGCGTTGCAACTCGCCGATCCGCAATTGCAGCGCCGAGGCCATGATATTGAAGTGGCGGGCGAGGCGGGCAAGCTCGTCGTCGCCCTCGTCGGGCAAACGGTGTTCGAGCCTGCCGTCGGTCAGGGCCTGGCTGCCGGCCAACAGCCGTGTCAAGCGGCTGGCCAGCAGATAACCAACCGCCGACATCAGCACGAAAGTCGCGGCGATTCCGCCCAGCGCGATCAGGGCGCTTTGCCGGATGATTGCCTGCCGGGCCGTGACCATCGTGGCCGCCGATACGCCGAACTGGAGGAATCCAACCTCGTTGTGATCGAGCAACTGCGGGTGGCGGACATGAATCAATGGCCGGTCGAGCAGTCCGGAGACATCATTGTTTTCGGTGCTCACATCGGGAGGCGGCAGCGACGTCTTGATCTCCGGCATACCGGCGTGCAACAGCGCCTTGCCGGAAGAATCGGCGATATGAACGTAGATCAGGCCGTTTCCCCTGTCCTCCGTGAGCAGTTCTCCCAGCGTATCCGGCAAGGAACCGAAATCCGGCTCATCGAGGTAGGCCGTGACCATCAAGTGCAGCATGCGCTCGTTCTGGCCGACCAGGGTTTCCAGACTGGCGTTGGCGGCGATATCCATCAGACGCGCACTGTTGGTCAACAACAACGCCAGCATCACGATCTGCACGGCGATGCTGGCGACCAGCAGTTTGGTCTTGATCGATGCGTTGCGAAAAGAAAACAGACTATGCATGCGCTTGGCCGTATTCGCCCCGGACGATCAGCGCCCGGCCCGCCGCCGCGCCGCGGCCGCGATGCCGCGCTTCCCGCCGCGCGCGCCCGGCCCGCGCGGCGATGACGCGCATCCGGGAAAAACCTCTCGCAACCAGGGCCGCAACCAGAACTGATGACATGACAGAATCCCTTGCCGTTTGGCATGCGGCCTTCCAGTCCCGCTCAATATTTTTCTTATCGTTTTTCTTCATCGCCGTCGCCAGAGGCGTTTCCCACTATAACCGATGCGTTCGGCAATGACCGTGATTGCATGCCTGCGCGGAGCAGCAGCCACGCCCCGGCCACGGCCATGGGCACGCACAACCACTGCGCGGTCGTCAGTCCCGCGCCCGAAGCGCCGAAAATACCCGGATCGGGATTACGGAAAAACTCGGCGGCAAAGCGCAACACGCCATAACCCGCGAGGAAAAAGCCGGATACCGCCCGTGCCGGGCGGGGACGGGACGAAAACCACCACAACAGCGCGAACAGCAGCAACCCCTCGCCAGCGGCCTGGTAAAGCTGCGAAGGATGACGCGGGAGATCGTCGACCCATGGATAATGCATCGCCCACGGCCAAGCCTCGCTCATGGGGCGGCCCCACAACTCCCCGTTGATGAAATTGCCGATCCGCCCGGCGGCCAGCCCGATCGGCGCCAGCGGCGCGACAAAATCGGCGACTTCCCAGAACCCCCGGCCATGCCGCCGGCCATACAACCACATCGCCGCCAGCACCCCGAGGAAGCCGCCGTGGAAACTCATGCCGCCTTTCCAGATGGCGACAATCTCGCCGGGATGAGCAAAATAATAACCGGGCTGGAAAAACAGCGCCTCCCCGAGCCGCCCGCCGACGATAACGCCGAACACCCCATAGAAAAGCAGATCGTCGATGGCGCGCGCATCCCAGCCCGCCTCCGGCCAGCGCCGGGCGCGCGAACGCCCGAGGACGAAAAAGCAAGTGAAGGCGAACAAATAAGCCAGCCCATACCAATGCACGCTGAAGGGGCCGAAGGAAAAGGCGACAGGATCGAACTGGGGATGTCTCAACATGACAGAGATGACACGAAGTGAAAGGGGGAGTGTTGGGCGGTTGGCCGGGCGGGGGGGGCCTTATGCGGCCATTCGCAGCTATCATTGTACTTGCCCGCCGCGGCGAGAACCTGCGGGCGATTTCGAGAGAAAGGAAAAGCAGGCATCCCCGGCCCATGGACAAGGGCAAGGATAAGGACAAGAGCAAACATCCGCAACGCTCGATTCAT
>JAIRLA010000142.1 GCA_031259795.1 Azoarcus sp. | reverse complement strand
TGCCCGCATCCCCCGCATGAAGGAAAAAGCGGCATCCTGCGGCGAGCGCCGCGGCGGCGATATTTTCGCGCCGAATGTTAAAGTTCCGCCGTTTTTTGCCGTATCAAGCAGTACTCCTCCTTTCCGGAGCTTCTCCATCATGAAAATCGAAAGTCTGGGCAAACCTGTCGGCCCGGTTCCTCTCAGCGGAGCGCGGCCGCAACCCGGTCCCACGTCCAGAGTCGGCGGCGGGGAAAAAGTGGAACTGTCGCCGCTGGCGTCGACCTTGCAAAAAGCCGAGGCCGCGCTGGCGCAGACTCCGGTGACCGACCAGACCCGCATCGAGGAAATCAAACAGGCTATCCGCGATGGCCGTTTCAAGGTCGACGCCAACCGCATCGCCGACGGTCTCATCGCCGATGTGCGGCAAATGCTCGACGCGCAAGCCCGGCGCGCCTGACGCGGGGGAGCATCGCCGCCTTCCGGATCAGTGTTCCAGCGGCGGCAGCAGGGCGACGCGCGTTTTTGCCAGCCGGTCGTGCAGGAACAGGTCATCGAGATCGAACAGCGCCCAGATGATGCCGATGCCGAAGCACAGCAGCGAGGGCCAGGCCAGCGCGTAACGCAGGCAGGCGCGTCCCGCGGAAATGTTGCGCCCGTTGGCGGCGGCGACCACTTTCAGCCGCCATGTCTGCATCGCCAGCGTCTGGCCGTGGCGATGCCAGTACCACACGAAGTAAGCGCCGGTCACGGCGAAGGCGTGCAGCAATTCCAGCCAGCCCAGCCAGGCGGGCGGGGATCTCGCATCCAGCCCCCACAAAATGAGCGCCCACGGCAGCAGCCAGGCGAAGGCCAGCACGCCCACGAGCAGCATGGCCTCGTACAGCATGCACGCCAGGCGGCGGCGCAGGCCGGCAAGTTCGACAACGGCGGGGGCTGGCGGTGCAGCGGATGGAATGTTCATCGGGGAATCGTCGAGGGATGTGGCGGGGGAAAAAGTGTGGAAGTTGGCTCCCGCCTTGACCAACACTCGCACGGACTGTAACGTTTCCGGTTTCTGATCGAACGTTATTTACGGGGCGATGGCAATGGTACTGACTGGGGCCGAAATTCTAATCAGGTGTTTGCAGGAAGAGAAGGTCGACTATGTGTTCGGCTATCCGGGCGGCGCCGTGCTTTATTTGTACGATGCGCTTTTCCAGCAGGACGATATCCGGCATGTTCTGGTGCGCCACGAACAGGCCGCTGTCCACGCCGCCGACGGTTTTGCGCGCAGCACCGGCAAGGTGGGCGTGGCGCTGGTGACTTCGGGGCCGGGCGCGACCAACGCCGTCACCGGCATCGCCACCGCCTATTACGATTCGGCGCCGCTCGTGGTCATTTCCGGGCAGGTGGCGACGGCGTTCATCGGCCAGGATGCTTTCCAGGAAGTCGATACGGTGGGCGTCACTCGTCCCTGTGTGAAGCACAATTTCCTCGTGCGCGAGGTGCGCGAGCTTGCCGCGACCCTGAAGAAAGCCTTCTATCTGGCGGCGAGCGGCCGCCCCGGCCCGGTGGTGGTCGATATTCCCAAGGATGTGTCGATGGCGCAGTGCGAGTTCGCCTATCCGAAAGAAATTGCGATGCGCTCGTACAATCCGGTCGTCCGCGGCCATCAGGGCCAGATCAAGAGAGCGGTGCAATTGCTGCTCGGCGCGCGGCGCCCGATGATCTACGCTGGCGGCGGCGTCATCCTGTCGGAGGCCGCCGAAGCGCTGGCCCGGCTCGCGCGCTTGCTCGATGCGCCCGTCGCCAACACCCTGATGGGGCTTGGCGGCTATCCGGCGAGCGACCGCCAGTTCCTTGGCATGCCGGGGATGCACGGCACGTTCGAGGCCAACATGGCGATGCACTATTGCGACGCGCTTCTCGCCATCGGCGCGCGCTTCGACGACCGCGTGATCGGCAACGTCGACCATTTCGCCGCGGAAGCGCGCAAGATCATCCATATCGACATCGACCCGGCCTCGATCGCCAAGCGGGTGAAAGTCGATATTCCCATCGTCGGCAACGTCCTCGACGTGCTCGAACAATTGCTCCACCAGATCGAAGCCGGCCCCCGCCCCGATCCGGCCCGTACCGCCGAATGGTGGCGGCAGATCGAAGAGTGGCGCGGGCGCAAATGCCTCGACTACAAGTTCTCCAATGAACTCATCAAGCCGCAGTTCGTCATCCAGAAGCTCTGGGAAGTCACCAACGGCGAAGCCATCGTCGCCTCCGATGTCGGCCAGCACCAGCTGTGGGCGGCGCAGTACTACCGCTTCGACAAGCCCCGGCGCTGGCTCAATTCCGGCGGACTGGGCACGATGGGCGTGGGCCTGCCCTACGCCATGGGGGCGCAGTTCGCCCATCCCGGCGCGGCGGTGGCCTGTGTCACCGGCGAAGGCTCGATCCAGATGAACATCCAGGAGTTGTCCACCTGCCGCCAGTTCCGCCTGCCGATCAAGATCTGCCTGCTCAACAACCGTTATCTCGGCATGGTGCGGCAGTGGCAACAGATGTTCCATGGGCAGCGCTACTCCGGCTCCTACATGGATTCGCTGCCCGATTTCGTGAAGCTGGCCGAATCCTACGGTCACGTCGGCATCCGGGTGGAGAAGCCCGGCGATGTCGAAGGCGCGTTGCGCGAGGCGTTCACCACGCACAAGAACGAACTCGTCTTCATCGACTTCCAGATCGACCGCTCGGAGAACGTCTATCCCATGGTACCGGGCGGCAAGGGACTCACCGAAATGATCCTGCCCGCCGAGGAACTGTAAACCGCCCGTCCCGCATCCGATCCCGACCCGCTGAATTCCAGGAGCGCACACCACCATGCGTCACGTCATTTCCCTGCTGATCGAAAACGAATCCGGCGCGCTCTCGAGAGTGTCCGGACTCTTTTCCGCGCGCGGCTACAACATCGAATCGCTGACCGTCGCCCCCACCGAAGACGAATCCATGTCGCGCATGACGCTCGTCACCGCCGGTTCCGACGAAATCATCGAGCAGATCACCAAACAGTTGAACAAACTCATCGATGTCATCAAAGTCACCGACCTCTCGGAAGCGGCGCACATCGAACGCGAGTTGCTGCTCGTCAAGGTGCGCGCCACCGGCGCGGCGCGCGAAGAGATGAAGCGCATCGCCGACATTTTCCGCGCCCGCATCATCGACGTGACCGATGCTTCCTACGTGATCGAACTCACCGGCAACCAAGCCAAGCTCAACGCCTTCATCGCCGCCGTCGATCCGGCGCTGCTCATCGAAACCGTGCGTTCCGGCGCCTGCGGCATCGCCCGCGGCGAGCGCGCGCTCAAACTCTGATCCGCCATTTTCCCGAACCCGGCCCGCCCCATGGCGCGGCCGCAAGCTCATCCTCCCGACCCAGAAAGGAAAACCATGAAAGTCTATTACGACAAGGACGCCGATCTCTCCCTCATCAAAGGCAAGAAAGTCACTATCGTCGGCTACGGCTCGCAGGGCCACGCCCATGCCCAGAACCTGAACGACTCCGGGGTCAAGGTCACTGTCGGCCTCCGGAAAGGCGGCGGCTCGTGGAAGAAGGCCAAGGCCGCCGGACTGAAGGTGGAAGAAATCGCCGAGGCCGTGAAAAACGCCGATGTCGTCATGCTGCTGCTCCCCGACGAGAACATCCCGGCGGTCTACAAGGAAGATGTCGAACCCAACCTGAAAAAAGGCGCGGCGCTCGCCTTCGCCCACGGTTTCAACATCCATTACAACCAGGTCATCCCGCGCGACGACATCGATGTCATCATGATCGCCCCCAAAGGCCCCGGCCACACCGTGCGCTCCGAATACCTCAAGGGCGGCGGCGTGCCCTCGCTGATCGCCGTCCATCAGGACAAATCCGGCAAGGCGCGCGACCTCGCCCTCTCCTACGCCGCCGCCAACGGCGGCGCCAAGGGCGGCGTCATCGAAACCTCCTTCCGCGAAGAAACCGAAACCGACCTCTTCGGCGAACAGGCCGTGCTCTGCGGCGGCCTCGTCGAACTCATCAAGACCGGCTTCGAGACGCTGGTCGAGGCCGGCTACGCCCCCGAAATGGCCTACTTCGAGTGCCTGCACGAAGTGAAGCTGATCGTCGACCTGATCTACGAAGGCGGCATCGCCAACATGAACTATTCCGTCTCCAACAACGCGGAATACGGCGAATACGTCACCGGCGCCAAGGTAGTGAACGCCAGCTCGCGCGAAGCCATGCGCGAGACGCTCAAGCGCATCCAGAACGGCGACTACGCGCGGGATTTCATCCTTGAAGGCCGCACCGGCTACCCCGCCATGACGGCGCGCCGCCGCCTCATCGCCGAACACCCGGTGGAAAAAGTCGGTGCGCAACTGCGCGACATGATGCCGTGGATCAAGAAGAACAAGCTCGTGGATCAATCGAAGAACTGAGCGCCGGATTCATTCGCGCAAGCGCCGGAGGCGACCGGCGGGCGGCAGGCATTCGCGCCCGCCGCCCGTATCGTTTTTCGCTTCGCCCGCCGCGCCGGTTTCGGGGATAATCCGCGTTTTCCAGCCCCCTGGCTTCGAGACCGCCATGTCGCAGCGCACCCCCCATGTCAATCCCCCTGTTTTCAACTCCCTGACCGGCGCCTTGCGCGCCCTCGCCATCGACGCCATCCAGAAAGCCAATTCCGGCCACCCGGGCGCGCCGCTGGGCATGGCGGAGATCGCCGAAGTCCTCTGGCGGCGGCATCTGAAGCACAACCCCGCCAACCCGCATTTCCCCGACCGCGACCGCTTCGTGCTCTCGAACGGGCATGGCTCGATGCTGCTCTACGCCCTCCTGCATCTCACCGGCTACGACCTTTCCATCGACGACCTCAAGAATTTCCGCCAGTTCGGCGCGAAGACCGCCGGACATCCGGAAGCCGGACACGCCCCGGGCGTGGAGACCACCACCGGCCCGCTCGGGCAGGGCATCGCCAATGCCGTGGGCTTCGCGCTCGCCGAAAAAACGCTCGCCGCCGCGTTCAACCGTCCCGGCCACGCCATCGTCGACCATCACACCTACGTCTTCATGGGCGACGGCTGCATGATGGAAGGCGTCAGCCACGAAGCCTGCGCGCTCGCGGGCGTCCTGGGGCTGGGGAAGCTCATCGTCTTCTACGACGACAACGGCATCTCCATCGACGGCCATGTCGAAGGCTGGTTCGCCGACGACACCCCGAAACGTTTCGAGGCCTACGGCTGGCAAGTCTTCCCGGACATACCCGGTCACGATGCCGACGCCATCGAAGCCGCCCTGCGCGCCGCGCGCGCCGAAACCGCCAAACCCTCGCTCATCTGCTGCAAGACCGTGATCGGCATGGGTTCGCCCAACAAGGCGGGCAGCCACGATTGCCACGGCGCGCCGCTGGGCGAGGCGGAAATCGCCTCGACGCGGAAAGCCATCGGCTGGCATCATCCGCCCTTCGAAATCCCCGCCGATGTCCGCGCCGCCTGGGACGCGCGCGAAAAAGGCGCGGCGCTGGAAGCGGACTGGCAACGGCGCTTCCAGGCCTACCGCGCCGCCCATCCCGCGCTCGCCGCCGAATTCGAGCGCCGCGTCATCCGCCGCGAACTGCCCGCCGACTGGGCGGAGACCGCCGCCCGCTTCATCGCCGCCCGTGGGGAAAAAGCGGAAAACATCGCCACCCGCAAGGCCAGCCAGGACGCCATCGCCGCCTTCCTCCCGGCGTTGCCGGAGCTTTTCGGCGGCTCGGCGGATCTGGCCGCCTCCAATCTCACTTTCGTCGAGGGCAGCCGGGGCGTCACCAAAGAGAGCGGCGGCAACTACTGTTACTACGGCGTGCGCGAATTCGGCATGACGGCCATCGCCAACGGTCTCGCCCTCCACGGCGGCCTGATTCCCTACACCGCCACCTTCCTCGTCTTCTCCGACTACGCGAGGAACGCCATCCGCATGGCGGCGCTGATGCGCCAGCGGCAGATCATGGTCTACACCCACGATTCCATCGGACTCGGCGAGGACGGCCCCACGCACCAGCCCATCGAACACATTCCGAGCCTGCGCCTCATCCCCGGCCTCGACCTCTGGCGGCCCTGCGACGCCGTGGAAACAGCGGCCGCCTGGATCGCCGCCATCGAACGCGCGGACGGCCCGACGCTGCTCGCCCTCTCGCGCCAGAACCTGCCTACCGTCACCGCTGCCATCGCGCCGGAAACCATCCGGCGCGGCGGCTACATCCTCGCCGACGCCGACGATCCCCAAGTCGTGCTGATCGCCACCGGCTCGGAAGTCAAGCTCGCCCTCGACGCCAAAGCGGCGCTGGAAAAAGAAGGCATTGCCGCGCGAGTCGTCTCCATGCCCTCGACCAGCGTCTTCGATCGCCAGAGCCGGGAATACCAGCTCTCCGTGCTCGGCAAGCACGTGCGCCGCATCGCCATCGAAGCGGCGCACGGCGATTTCTGGCGGAAATACGTGGGCCTGCACGGCGAAGTGATCGGCATCGACACCTTCGGCGCCTCCGCGCCCGCCGGAAAACTGTTCGAACACTTCGGTTTCACCGTCGGGCACATAGTGGACGTCGTGAAAGGAGCCTGATTTTTTTCGTGGCGGGGGGAATTCCTGTTCCCTGAAGCGACGTCCGTTCGATGGGGCGTGAACGGGCGTCCCGTTCCTTCTCCCCTTTTATCCAGCGGCGCTCTCGCGCCGGATGGTACGAAGCCCTCTCCCGGCCCTGACGGGCCACCCTCTCCCGCAAGCGGGAAAACTCGTCATTGCGAGGGCCGCAGGCCCGCGGCAATCCAGTTCGTTTCATCCGGCGCGCAGCGCCGCTGGATAAAAAGGGGGAAGAAAGAACAGGACGCCGTCCACTCTCCGCCGCAGAGAAAACAGCGTCGATTCGCTCCGCATGGAATGAACTGGATTGCCACGTCGATTCGCTCCTCGCAATGACGAGGTGGGGGAGGCTTTCGCAATGGCGAGTTCTTCCGATGAACCTTTCCTCCCCCGCTTGCGGGGGAGGGTGCCCGAAGGGCGGGAGAGGGCTTCCAACCATCCGGCGCGCAGCGCCGCTGACTAAAGAGGGGGTGAAAGAAGGGAACGCCTGTCCATTCTCCACCACAAAAAAATCAGCGTCGATCCGCTCCGCATGGAACGAACTGGATTGCCACGTCGCTGAGCTCCTCGCAATGACGACGCTTTGCCGACATGACCATCCCCCAATCACAGGCGCTTGCCGTCCCCCCCGCTGGGGGCGGACGGTGACCAGGCGTTCCCTTCCTTCCCCCCCATTTTTAACCAGCGGCGCGGCGCGCCGTTTGGTACGAAACCCTCTCCCGGCCTTTGGCCACCCTCCCCCGCAAGCGGGGGAGGGAAGTTGTCCATCGCGGGAGGGGAGGTCATCGCAACAACGGCGCTTTGCCGACGTGACCATCCCCCAATCACAGGCGCTTGCCGTTCCCTCCCCCGCTTGCGGGGGAGGGAAGGTTCATCGCAAGGACTCGCCATTACAAAAGCCTTCCCCAACTCGTCATTGCGAGGGCCGCAGGCCCGTGGCAATCCAGTT
>JAIRLA010000130.1 GCA_031259795.1 Azoarcus sp. | reverse complement strand
CCGCGCTCGAAGAGCACGTTCGCCAGTACGGCGTCGATGTGATGAGCCTGCAAAAGGTCGCCCGCATCCTGCCCGCCGAAGCCGGGAAGCTCGCCGAAATCCGACTGGAAAACGGCGGCATCCTCAAGGCGAAGGCCCTCATTCTCGCCACCGGCGCGCGCTGGCGCGAAATGAACGTGCCCGGCGAAAAGGAATTCCGCGCCAAGGGCGTCGCCTATTGCCCGCACTGCGACGGCCCGCTCTTCAAGGGCAAGCGCGTGGCGGTGATCGGCGGCGGCAATTCCGGCGTGGAAGCGGCCATCGACCTCGCCGGCGTGGTCGCGCACGTCACCCTGCTCGAATTCGGCGAAGAATTGCGCGCCGACGCCGTGCTGCAAGACAAGCTCGCCAGCCTGCCCAACGTCGCCATCATCAAGCGCGCGCAGACCACCGAAGTCACCGGCGCGGACAAGGTCGACGGCCTTCTCTACAAAGATCGCGCCACGGGCGAAACGCACCGGATCGACCTCGAAGGCATCTTCGTGCAGATCGGGCTTTTGCCCAACACCGATTTCGTCCGGGAAACCGTGGAACTCAGCAAATCCGGCGAAATCGTCATCGACGCGCGCGGCCAGACTTCCGTCCCCGGCATCTTCGCCGCGGGCGACTGCACCACGGTGCCGTACAAGCAGATCATCGTCGCCATGGGCGAAGGCGCGAAGGCCAGCCTGTCGGCGTTCGATTACCTGATCCGGACATCGGCCTGAGCCAGCCGCGTCCGCGCGGGCGCGGCGATGAGCCGATGCCGCGTCCAGCAAGAAAGTCCGTTCCACGATGAGCGCCCCCGCGCCTCCCGGCAATGACAACGGCAGCCGCCCCGCCTCCGGCGCGGGCGAGGCGGGGGAGACCGCCGCGCCCTTGCGGGTGGTGGCGGTGCGGCGCGACTACAATACCTGGGTCGCCAACGAGACGCTGGAAGATTACGCGCTCCGGTTCACGCCGCGCAGTTTCCGCAAACTCTCCGAATTCCGCGTCGTCAACACCGCCTTCGGCGGCGCGGCTTCTTTTCTCGTGCTGGAAGCCGTGGGCGCGACGATGCTGGTCAGCTACGGCTTCGTCAACAGCCTGTGGGCGATTCTCGCCATCGGGCTGCTCATCTTTCTCGCCGGCCTGCCCATCAGCCTGTATGCGGCGCGCTGCGGCGTGGATATGGATTTGCTCACGCGCGGCTCGGGGTTCGGTTATCTCGGCTCGACCCTGAGTTCGCTGGTCTACGCCTCCTTCACCTTCATCTTCTTCGCCCTCGAAGCGGCGATCATGGCCTATGCGCTGGAAATGGCGCTCGCCATTCCGCCCGCCTGGGGTTATCTGATCTGCGCGCTGGTGGTGATTCCGCTGGTCATGCACGGCATCACCGCGATCAGCCGCCTGCAAACCCTGACCCAGCCGTTGTGGCTGTTCTTGCTCGCGCTGCCGTTTTTCTTCGTGTTCTTCCGCGATCCCGGCGCGCTCTCCGGGCTGTGGCGCTACCCCGGCAGCGCCGGCGAGGGTGGCGTCTTCGATTGGCGCCTGTTCGCCGGCGCGATGACGGTGGGCATCGCCCTGATGACGCAGATGGGCGAGCAGGCCGACTACCTGCGTTTCATGCCGCCGCGCACGCCCCGCAATCGTTGGCGCTGGCTGTTCGGCGTCGTGCTCGGCGGCCCCGGCTGGGTATTGATCGGGGTGGTCAAGATGATCGGCGGGGCGCTGTTGGCGTGGATGCTGCTGGAGTCGGGCGCGCCGCCGGAAAAGGCCGTCGATCCCAGCCAGATGTATCTGCTGGGTTTTTCCGGCGGCATCGGCAACGCGACCGCCGCGGTGGCGGTGACGGCGCTTTTCGTCGTCATCTCCCAGCTCAAGATCAACGTCACCAACGCCTACGCCGGTTCGCTGGCGTGGTCGAATTTTTTCTCCCGCCTCACTCACAGCCACCCCGGACGGGTGGTCTGGGTGGTGTTCAACATCCTGATCGCCCTGCTGCTCATGGAAATGAATGTATTCCAGATTCTCGGGCAGGTGCTGGGGCTGTATTCCAATGTGGCGATCTCCTGGATGATGGCGGTGGTGGCCGATCTCGTCATCAACAAACCGCTCGGCCTTTCGCCGCCGGGCATCGAATTCCGGCGCGGCTATTTGTACGACATCAACCCCGTAGGCGTGGGGGCGATGCTGATTGCTTCGGCGCTGTCGGTGGCGGTGTTCGCCGGATTGTTCGGCGCCGCCCTGCAACCGTTCGCGCCCTTCGTCGCGCTCGTGACCGCGTTCGCGGCTTCGCCGCTGATCGCTTGGCTCACCGGCGGGCGCTATTACCTCGCGCGCGCGCCCGAAACGGGCGGGAGCGGCGGCGGGAAAGACGAAGGCGAGGGCGCGGAGGGCGCCAGCGGCGAACCCCGGCAATGCTGCATCTGCGGTCAATATTTCGAGCCGGAGGATATCTGCCGTTGCCCGGCCTACCAGGACGCGGTCTGCTCGCTGTGCTGTTCGCTCGACGCGCGTTGCGAGGATTTATGCAAGCCGCACGCCCGCCTGCCGGCGCAGTGCGAGGCGCTCGTGCGCCGCTGCCTGCCCGCCCGCCTGCGCGTCCTGCTGGGGGCGGGGCTTGGGCAATACCTGCTGCTGATGTCCGGCGTTGCCGCGCTCCTCGCACTGGTGCTGGGCACGCTGTATTACCACGAGATTGCCGCGGGCGCCTCCGCCGGACGGCTCGACGCGGTATTGCTGCGCGTGTTCGTCGTTTTCATGCTGCTCTCCGGCATTGGCGCGTGGTGGATGGTGCTCACCCACAAGAGCCGGCAAGTGGCGCAGGAAGAGTCGAACCGCCAGACGCGCCTGTTGATGCAGGAGATCGAATCGCACCGGCGCACCGACCTGCAATTGCAAAACGCCCGCCGCGCCGCCGAACACGCCAACCAGGCCAAAAGCCGCTACGTCACCTCGATCAGCCACGAACTGCGCACGCCGCTCAACAGCATTCTCGGCTACGCGCAGATCCTCGACGGCGACGAATCGATTCCCCCGCACCGGCGCGGCGCGGTGAGCGTCATCAAGAAAAGCGGCGAACACTTGCTCGCGCTGATTGAAGACACCCTCGATATTGCCCGCATCGAAAGCGGCCGCTTTACCCTCGACATCCGCCCGCTGGCCTTCCCGGCTTTCATCCAGCAATTGACTGGCATGTTCGAGCAACAGGCGCGCGGCAAGGGCCTGGGCTTTCATTTCGAAATCGAAGGCGTCCTGCCCGCTGTCGTGCGCGCCGACGAAAAGCGCCTGCGCCAAATCCTGATAAACATCATCGGCAACGCGGTGAAATACACCGCGGCGGGCGCCATCCGGGCGCGCCTGACTTACCGGCGGGAAATGGCGCTCTTCGAGATCGCCGACAGCGGGCCGGGCATTTCGCCCGAAGACATCGCGCTCATCTTCGAGCCGTTCGCCCGGGGCGGCGCGCGCGCGGGCGCCGCTGGCACCGGGCTGGGCCTGACCATCAGCCGCATGCTCACCGATTTGATGGGGGGCGATCTCACCGTCGAGAGCCGCCCCGGCGAAGGAAGCACTTTCCGGGTGCGTCTTTTCCTGCCCCAACTGCACGGCGCACAAGGCGATGGCGTCTTTCCCAGAGCGCGCCGGATCGGTTATCGCGGCGTGCGCCAGCGCATCCTCGCCGTCGACAACGAGCGAATCGACCGCGAGCTTCTGGTCAGCCTGCTCGAACCCTTGGGATTCGAGATTGGCGAAGCCGCCTCGGGCGAAGAATGCCTGGCGATAGTGAGCGCTTTCCGCCCCCACCTGATTTTCATGGATCTCGCCATGCCCGGCATCGACGGCTGGGAAACCATCCGGCGGCTGCGCGCGGCGGGTTTCGGCGAGACGCCGCTGGCGGTCATCTCCGCCAACGCTTTCGACAAAGGGCTGGATCACGACGTCGAACTGCCCGCCGAAGATTTCATCCTCAAGCCGATCCGCCTCGACGACCTGCTCGACTGGATCGGGCGGCGCCTGCGGCTGGAGTGGGTCTGTGCCGAAACCGCGGCCTCCGGACAACCGCCGCCCGCGCCGCAAGCGCCGTCCCCGCCGCCGGAAGCCCTGCGCATGCTCGAAGAAGTCATCGACCTCGGCTTCGTGCGCGGCATCCACGCCCGGCTGGACGAAATCGAAGCGCTCGATCCTCGCTATGGCGAATTCGTCCGCCTCCAGCGCGCCCTCGCCCGCCAATTCCAGTTCGACGCCATGAGGGCCAATATCAGGGATCGGGAACCAGGGATCAGGGGGCGGTAACTTGCAAGGCCGCCTGGATGGTCACGTCGATCGCGCTCCTCGCAATGACGAGGGGGGAGGCTTTCACAGTGGCGAGGGGGGGCGGCTTTTGTAATGGCGAGTTCTTGCGATGGACCTTCCCTCCCCCGCTTGCGGGGGAGGGTGGCCGAAGGCCGGGAGAGGGTTTCCTTCCATACGGAGAGCAGCGACGCTGTTTTCTTGGCGGTGGGGCGTAGACAAGCGTTCCGTTTCTTCCTCCCCCTTTTTAAACAGCGTCGCTTCGCTCCGCATGGAACGAACTGGATTGCCACGTCGCTGCGCTCCTCGCAATGACGAGGAGGGGAGCGGCTTTTGTAATGGCAAGTTCTTGCG
>JAIRLA010000114.1 GCA_031259795.1 Azoarcus sp. | reverse complement strand
TACGGACGGCATTTCGGCCCGGCGCAAAAAGCGCGCGCCGCGCGCATCCTTGTTTACATGCGCGGCGCGCAAGTCCCCTGATCAATGACGAGGATGGCGTCATGGCGAAGCGCGCGGCGTACCTGGAAGTACGCGGGCGACACATAGCCGGACAGGCGCGTGGGGGCACGGCGCGCCGTGCCCCTACAAGGTTCATAGCCGGATAGGCTGCTCAGAAAGCGCAGGGGCACGGCGCGCCGTGCCCCTACAAGTTCATGGCCGTGCAGGCTGCTCAGAAAGGTTGGGCAAAGGTTCTTACAACATGCCTGGAAAGATATTCGGGCGCAACCGTTCGCTGATCCGATGGATTCGCGAGGCGGGATTGTGCGCCGCGGAGCCGACGGTCGACGGCGAAATCACACAAATCGAATTCGACGAGATGTGGCATTTCATTGAGCCAAAAAAAGAAACTTCGGCTCATCAAGGCCATCGACCCGCGGCCGCCGGAGGACAATCGCCTGGGAATCCTGATCGTCGTGATAGCGCAGCTTTCCGACGCTTGTACGACAAAGTGCAGCGCCTGAAAAACTGCACGTTCTACACAGACAAGTGGGATGCGTTCATGAAGGTTCCGCCAAATTCTCATGCATCTATAGATAAACACTCCCGGATGGCCTTTTCTCATCCCATGGTTCTATCATGGCTTCGGAGACTTTGAACAGGCTCTCCGTCGGCGGCGCCGCGCGCCGGATGGAACGATCTGGATTGCCGTGTCGCGGCGCGCCTCGCCATGACGGGCCGGGGAATTCCCCGCTCGGCGGGAGGCGGCTTGTCGGGGCCGGGGCCGGGAGGGGATTTCGTCCCGTGCGGCGCGCGGCCCGTGTCAGTCCTTCTTCAACACCGCCAGCAATTGCGCCAGTTCCACCGCCGAGCGGACATGCATCTTGTTGAAAATGTGCGAACGGTGGGCTTCGACGGTACGCATCGAGATCGCCAACTGGTTGGCGATGACTTTGTTGTAGCGGCCTTCGAGAATCAGCCCCATGACTTCACGCTCGCGCCCCGTGAGCGTGGCCAGGCGTTGCTCGACCGTATCGCGGTCGGTGAGGGCGCGCCGTCTTTCGGCGTCGGCCTCGAACGCGGCCAGGACGCGGTCGGCGAGTTCGTTGTAATTGAACGGTTTTTCGACAAAATCGAAAGCGCCCTTCTTGAGCGTGCCGACCGCCATCTGGATATCGCCATGGCTGGTAATGAAAATCACGGGCAGCAAACAATGGTTTTCGAGGAGGATGTCGAAACATGCCAGCCCGTTCATGCCTTTCAGGCGAATGTCGAGCACGATGCATCCGCACCAGTCCGGCCGCCATTCGCGCAGGAAATCCTCCGCGCTCGACCATGACATGCATTCGATTCCCCTCGTGCGGAACTGCCACGTGAGGGCATCGCAAATGGCCTCGTCGTCATCAATGATATAGGCGTAGCTCTTGCTCATGTCGTCCTCACTCGGTGTGTGCATATAGTGCGAGGGTAAACGTGGCGCCCCCGGACGGGTTCGACTCGAAAGTCAACTGACCATGATGCAATTCGGCAATCGTGCGGCAAATATTGAGCCCCATTCCCATCCCTTTTCCCTTGGTCGTGAAAAAAGGATCGAAAAGATGGGAGGCGATATCCGGGGAAATGCCGCAGCCCCGGTCGGAGACCCGAAGCACGGCATGATTTCCGCGCGTATGGGTCGCAATGGTGAGCACGCGATTCTCCAGCGGCGTATCGCACATTGCGTCGATCCCGTTGCGCATCAGATTGACGATGATCTGTTCGATCATCTGGGTGTCGATCGTGACCTGCGGCAAGCCCTCTTCCAGTTCGCAAACGATGCGCACCTGTTGTCTCTGGGCATTGGTTTCGATCAGAGCGGCGGCTTCGCGGACGAGGGAATTGAGATCGACACTGGAGAAATTGGGCTCGGTGCGGCGCACGAAGGCATGAACCCGGGAGATGATGCCCGCCGCGCGCTGGGTCTGGCGGGCGATCTTGTGCTGGATTTCCTTTAATTCGGCAGCGTCGATCTGCCCGGCTTCGATCTGGTTCAGGCAACCGGCGACATAACTGGAGATCGCGGTCAACGGCTGGTTGAGTTCATGGGCCATGGTCGAAGCCATCTCGCCCATGGTGACCAGCCTGGATGTGGCCTGCAAGCGTTCATATTGTTGCTGCGCCTGCTCGCGGGCGCGCTTCTGTTCGGTGATGTCGACCACCGCGCCCAGCCAGCCGATGTGCTGGCCGGAAGCGTCGATGAAGGGGCTTTCGATGATGAGCGCATCGAACGGCTGGCCGTTCTTGCGCCGCATCGCCACCTCCACGCTGCAACTCTGGTTATTGTTGCTCCTGAGCCGGTTGAACGTTTCCAGATTGCGCCCGGCCTGCAAGGAGTCCCAATAGGGAATATCGGGAAAGCGCGCGCCGAGCAGTTCCTCGTTCGAAAACCCGGTCATGCGGCAAAAGGCCGGACTCACATAAGTGATCCGGCCATCCTGATCGCGGGCGCGCAACCCTCCGGCGGACGAGGCTTCCAGCGCCTGCTGGAAAGTGGCGGCCTGTCGCAGGGCGGTTTCCACGTTCAAATGACTGGCGAGTTGCCGGCGCATCTGCATGACGCCCCAGATGATCGCAAAGCCGAGGACGATGACGACGCCGACCAGCAGCACGGGAAACCAGCTTGCTTCATACGCGGTGGCGATGGATGCGGCGAGCCAGGAAGAAAGCAGGATGACGACCGCGAGTTGCGCCAGCAAAAGATAAAGCCGCCATCCGCTCCAGCGCGCGCGCGCGAAGCCGGAAGAGGAAGGCGCGAGAGTCCGCGCGGCGGGCGAGGAAGAAGCTGGCAGCATGACAAAAAATCCTGCATGACTGCCGTCCATGGTAATGCGCGGTACGTAACATGCAGCGGGAAAACATCACTGTTCCTGTATATGCCCGCACGTTTGTTTATCCGTGCGTGGGGAATTCCTGCCTCGGTATACAAAGACCGGATAAAGACCGGATAAGAACCGAAACGGCCGCTATTCTATGCGATAGCGACCAAATATGGGCGAAAAGCGAATGCATTACTGTATTGGCGGAAGTGCATGTATATTCGACGCCAAAACGGACAAACCGTCTTTTCTCGAAATAAACCGGATCAAGTCTTATGATGCTCCATGGCGAACAGGGCCGAAGTGAACCAAAAGCATGTTTCAATCCACGCCCGTGACCGGGCGACAACGCGCGGAAGAGGTTACGCCCCTGCCGCGCGCAATTGTCCCCCTGAAGGGGGAGGTTTCCGACCGGAGTCAGTTTTTGATGAATGAACCAGGCAAGCCCGGAAAAATCCCGGGAAACAAAGCAAACCGGCGCCAACACGCGCCGCCGCCAGCGCGCGGCGCGCCAACAGCCGGAGCGCGCGAAGACATGCGCCTGTCTAGGCTCATGACCACACGCGGCATCTGCTCGCGCCGCGAAGCCGATGAACTGATCGAACGCGGCTGGGTGCTTGTCGACGGCCAGCGGGCGGAGCTGGGGGTGCGCGTTTCGCCCGAAGTCCGCATCACACTGTTGCCCGAAGCCCGCCGGCTCCAGGAAAGACGTGTCACCGTCCTGCTCCACAAACCCGTCGGCTACGTTTCCGGCCAGCCCGAAGCGGGCTACCAGCCCGCCGCCGCGCTGATCCGCGCCGGCGCGCAATATGCCGAAGAGATGGACGCGCGCCGTTTCCGGCCCGCCATGCTCAAGGGCCTCGCCCCCGCGGGGAGGCTCGATATCGACTCCTCCGGCCTGCTGGTGCTGACCCAGGATGGGCGCATCGCCCGGCAACTGATCGGCGAAGATTCCCCGGTCGAAAAAGAATATCTGGTCCGGGTCGAGGGGCCATTGGCGGAAAACGGCCTCGCGCTGCTCAACCACGGCCTGGAACTCGATGGCCGCGCCCTGCGTCCGGCGCGGGTGGAATGGATCAACAGCGGCCAGTTGCGCTTCGTGCTCAACGAAGGACGCAAGCGCCAGATTCGCCGCATGTGCGAACTCGTGGGCCTGAAAGTCACGGGACTCAAGCGGGTGCGCATCGGCCGCGTGCGCCTGGGAGCGCTGCCTCCCGGGCAATGGCGTTTCCTGGGGGAAAACGAATCCTTCGTCTGATCCGGATTTTGCCGGCGGACTCGAAGACACGCGGGCCTGTACCGCGGAATGCGGATTTTCAGCTCCGGCGGATATGGATAGATGGAGGAATGGAATGAAGAATGGAATGAAGAATGGAATGGGATGGAATGCGGATATGGATACACTCGACGAGGTTCTTCTCGTGTTGACTTCCTTGCCCGATGAGGCACAGGCGCGGGCGCTGGCGACGCGGTTCGTGGATGAGCGGTTGGCGGCCTGCGTCAATATCCTCGCGCCTTGCGCGTCGGTATATCGCTGGCGGGACGCGGTGGAATGCGCCGCCGAAGCCCTCATGCTCATCAAGACGACCCGCGCCCGCTATCCGGCGCTCGAAGCGGCGGTGCGGGCCGCGCATCCGTATGAGCTTCCCGAGTTGATCGCCATCCCCGTGACGCACGGTCTGGCCGGCTACCTCGCCTGGGTGGCGGATTCGGTTACGATCACGGCCTCGTCCGCGCCGGATATTTGATATTTGTCGAGCCATGCCAATGTTCGCCGTTTTTTTCCGTCTGTTGTCTGTCGCGTTTGTCGCCATGTCGTTGCTGGCGACGCCCGCGCGCGCCGCCGATCCGCTCGAAGCGGAGAAAGCTTTCGCCATGCGCGCGCGCGCGCTCGGCGCCGATGCGATCGAGGTGGTGTTCGATATCGCGCCGGGGTATTACCTGTATGGCGAGCGTTTCCGTTTCGGGGCGGAGCCGCCCGAAGTCAGGCTGGGCGAGGCCGAACGCCCGCCCGGCAAGCGCAAGGCAGACCCGTTTTTCGGCGAGGTCGAGACGTATCGCGACCGCTTGCGCATGGTGTTGCCGGTGCGCACGACGCCGGAGGGCGGGCGCTTTACGCTGATCGTGACGAGCCAGGGGTGCTGGGATGGCGGGGTGTGCTACCCGCCGACGACGCAGCGCACCGGAATCGAGCTTGCGGCGATGAGTTCGGTCGCCGCTGTTCCCAGTCTGCTCGGACGGACGTTGGAAGATGAAGACGAAGAGGGCGAAAAGGGCGAAGAGGGGCGCGCGTCCGCCGCGCCGCGCGCTCCGGCGACGACGCCCGGGACCGCTCCGCCGCCGCCCCGGGCGCTCGTGTCCGGGGAAGATGATGGGGACGAGAGCGGACGCGTCGCCGGGCTGCTGTTCGCCGCGCGCGACGCATGGGTGCTGGCGAGCTTTTTCGGCTTTGGCTTGTTGCTGGCGTTTACGCCTTGCACGTTTCCGATGATCCCGGTCTTGTCGAGCATCATCGTGGGCGCGCACCGCGCCTCTCCGGTTTCGCGCGGGCGCGCGCTGGCGCTGGCGCTGGCTTACGTGCTCGGCATGGCCTCGGTTTACGCGATAGCGGGCGTCGTCGCCGGGTTGACGGGCACCCTGCTTGCCGCCGCGCTGCAAAATGCCTGGGTGCTGTCGGTATTCGCGCTCGTTTTCGTGGCGCTGGCGCTGTCGATGTTCGGCTTCTTCGAGTTGCAGATGCCCACGGCGCTGCAAAGCCGCCTGACGGACGCGGCCAACCAGAAAAAAGGCGGGCATCTCGGCGGGGTGGCGGTGATGGGGGCGCTGTCGGCGCTGATCGTGGGGCCTTGCGTAACCGCGCCGCTCGCGGGAGCCTTGCTCTACATCGCCGGAACCGGCGACGCGGCGCTCGGCGGGCTGGCGCTGTTCGTGCTGGCGCTCGGCATGGGAATGCCCCTGGTCGCGGTGGCGCTGGCGGCGCGTTCGGTCTTGCCCAAAGCGGGACCGTGGATGGAGGGCGTCAGGAAGGCGGCGGGCGTTTTACTGCTGGCGACGGCGCTGTGGCTGGTTTCGCCGGTGCTGCCGCCGCTTTTCGTCATGCTCGGCTGGGCGGCGCTGTTGTTGTTTTCGGGCATCTTCCTGTCGGCGCTCGATCCTCTGCCGCGCGGCGCGCGCGCCTGGCGGCGTTTCTGGAAGGCCATGGGCGTCGTGCTTCTCCTCTGCGGTACGGCGGTACTGGCCGGCGCGCTGGCCGGCGCGCGCGATCCGCTCCAGCCGCTTGCCGTTTTTCGCCTCCGCGCCGATGCTCCGCCCCCCCCGGCCTTCGAGCGCATCGATTCGCTCGCCGAACTCGACGCCCGCCTTGCCGGCGCCTCCGGGCGTCCGGTACTGCTCGACTTTTATGCCGACTGGTGCGTGGCGTGCAAGGAGATGGAGCGCGATACGTTCAACGATCCGGCGGTGGCCGCGCGCATGGCGCAAATGCTGTTGTTGCGGGCCGATGTGACCGCGTATGGCGAGACGCAGCGGGGCCTGTTGCGGCGTTTCGGCCTGGTCGGCCCGCCGGGGATCGTCTTCTTCGATACCGCCGGCCAGGCGCGCGCCGATCTGCGCGTCGTGGGTTTCATGCCCGCCGATGCGTTCGCGGCCCTGCTCGATCGCGCGCTCTGACGACTTTCGGCCTACAATCCGCTCTTTCCTTCCACCCGCTTCTTTATTCTCATGTTCTCTGGCATCGTGGCCGCGGTCGGCCGTATCGAACAGACCGAACCCTTGGGCGACGGCTTACGGCTCACCGTGGATACCGGCGGCCTCGACCTCGGCGATGTCGCCATCGGCGACAGCATCGCCACCAACGGCGTATGCCTCACCGTCGTCGGGCGGGAAGATGGGCGGGTGGAATTCGATGTATCGCGCGAGACGCTCGATTGCACGACCGGCTTGGAATATCCGGGCGGCGAAGTCAATCTCGAAAAGGCGCTCGCGCTCTCCGACCGGCTCGGCGGCCATCTCGTCACCGGCCACGTGGATGGCGTCGGCGAAGTGGCGAGCTTCGCGCCCGTGGCCGAGAGCTTCGATCTGGTGGTGCGCGCGCCGGAGGCGATCGCGGGCTACATCGCGCGCAAGGGATCGGTGACGGTCAATGGCGTGAGCCTGACGGTCAATCGCGTCGATGGGCGGGATTTTTCGGTCAACCTGATCCCGCATACGATCGAAGTCACCAATCTCAAGCACTTGCGGGCGGGCAGCAAGGTCAATCTCGAAATCGACCTCATCGCCCGTTACGTCGAGCGCATGACGGCGTGGCGCGAAGGACGCGGCGGCGCGGCGGACGCCGCCTGAAACGCCCGCCCGGACGGAAACGTTCCGACCCCAATGCGGCAATCACGCAGAAAGTAAAAGGAGAACCCCGATGAAGGCGCAAATACAGCGTTTCCCCCTGTCGCAGAAACACGAAAATCCCCGCGCGAGCGCCTTGGCGCCAATCTCCGAGATCATCGCCGAAATCAAGGCGGGGCGCATCGTCATCCTCGTCGACGAGGAAGACCGCGAAAACGAAGGCGATCTGCTGATGGCCGCCGAGTTCGTCACCCCGGAAGCCATCAATTTCATGGTCACGCACGCGCGCGGCCTCGTCTGCCTGACGCTCACCGCCGAGCGTTGCCGGCAACTCGGTCTCGAACAAATGGTGAGCGACAACCGCGCCCCGCACGGCACCGCGTTTACCGCGTCGATCGAAGCCGCCACCGGCGTGACCACCGGCATCTCGGCCCACGACCGCGCCCGCACGGTACAAGTCGCCGTCGCCCGCCATGCCAGGCCGGAGGACATCGTCACGCCGGGCCACATCTTCCCGCTCACCGCCAGGAATGGCGGCGTACTGATCCGCGCCGGCCATACCGAAGCGGGCTGCGATCTCACCCGGCTCGCCGGACTGGAGCCGGCGGCGGTGATCTGCGAAGTCCTGAAAGAAGACGGCGCCATGGCGCGGCTGCCCGACCTCATCGAGTTCGCCCACAAGCATGGACTCAAGATCGGCGCCATCCGCGATCTCATCGAATACCGCGCCGCCACCGAGCGGCTCGTGGAAAAAGCCGCCGACAAGGAAATCGAGACGCCCTACGGGCGCTTCCGCCTCGCGGCGTTCCGCGACACCACTTCGGGCGACATGCACTTCGCCGTCTATCACGGCGACATCCGTCCCGAGCGCGAAACCTTCGTGCGCGTGCACGAGTCGATCTCCTTCATCGACTTCCTCGATGCCGACAGCAGTTGCCACACCGTCCCGATCAGCCAGGCGCTGGCCGGACTGGCCGAATCCGAATCCGGCGTGATCGTGCTCCTCTACCGTCCGCAAAGCGGGCAGGAACTGCTCGACCGCCTCACCGGGCAAGGCGCGCCGCAAGCATGCTGGGACGCGCGCCTGTCCGGCGTCGGCGCGCAAATCCTGCGCAATCTCAATGTCGGCAAAATGCGCGTGCTGGCCAGCCCGCGCCGGATACCCAACATGGGCGGCTTCGGCCTCGAAATCACCGGCTTTCTCGCACAGCTCGGGTCGGGCGACAAGGAAACCCTGATCCCGCTCGATCCCGCCGCCCCCGGCGAGTCCGCCTGAGATTCCGCCTGGAACCGCCCGTTCTTTCATCCCGAGACATCATGGCCCGCTACGACAACATCACCGAATACGACATCGACCTCAACGGACAAGGACTGCGCATCGGCGTGGTCATGAGCCGCTTCAATCAGGACGTAGGAGAAGGACTGCTGTCGGCCTGCGTCGACGAACTCACCGCCCTTGGCGTTTCGCCCGAACTCATCCGCATCGCCTCCGTACCGGGCGCGCTGGAAATTCCGCTGACGCTGCAACGCCTGGCCCGCAGCGGCAAATTCGACGCGCTGGTCGCGCTGGGCGCGGTGATCCGTGGAGAAACCTACCATTTCGAACTGGTCTCCAACGAAATGGGCGCGGGCATCACCCGCGTGACGCTCGATATCGGCATACCCATCGCCAATGGCGTACTGACGACCGAAGACGACGACCAGGCGCTGGCGCGCATGCGGGAAAAAGGGCGCGACTGCGCGCGGGCGGCGGTCGAAATGGCCAATCTGCAAAAAGCGTTGCCATGAGCCGGGAAGGATGGCGGGAGATTGCCGCCCGCCGCCAGGCGCGCGAACTGGCGCTGCAAGGGATATACCAATGGCTCCTGCACAACGCGCCCGCCCGCGGCGCGGACGCGGCGGATGCGGATGCGCGCCTGGCGCGCCTCTCTCCCGCCGAACAACCGGCGCAGGCGCAACTTCTGGCGATCAGGGAACTGCTTGCCGCCCATGCCCCAACGGACAGCAAAGAAAACAAAGACAAAAGCGCCGCGCGCGCGGACGCGGAATTCTTCGCCGCCCTGCTGCAAGGCACGATCGGCGAAGCGGACGAACTGCGCGCCCTCTTCGCGCCGCTGCTCACCCGCGCCGTCGCGGAATTATCGCCGGTCGAACACGCCACCTTGCTGCTGGGCGCATTCGAATTGCGCCACGACCTCGGGACGCCCTACCGCGTGGTCATCAACGAAGCCATTGAACTGGCGAAAAAATACGGCGGCGCCGATGGGCACAAATTTGTCAACGGCGTGCTCGACCGCCTGGCGGGCAGCCTGCGCCCCGAAGAAACCGCCGCCGCCCGGCGCGGCGGCGGCAAGAAAAAACACCCCGCCGACGGCGTATGACGCGAACACCCCCGCCGGGAATATGATCGTGATTATCCCGGCGGGAATCCCGTAAAAGCGCGAGCGGGGAGAACGTAAATGGTCATGGTGCGGTACGGTTTTTTCAGTCTCTTCAATCACCCCCATATAAAGTTCGGTTTCATCAACGAAAAAGGCGAGGAAATCATCCCACCGCGTTTTGACCGGACAGGGGACTTCGCCGCCAATGGCCTGGCGTGGGTCATAGTGAGGGGCAAGTGCGGTTACATCAATGCAAAAGGCGAAAATATCATCCTGCCGCGTTTTGACTGGGCCGATGACTTCGCCGCCAATGGCTTGGCGCGAGTCATGGTGAAGGGAAAATATGGTTACATCGATGCAAAGGGCGAGAAAGTCATCCCGCCGCGTTTCGACGATGCAGGGGACTTCGCCGCCAGTGGTTTAGCGCGGGTCAAAGTGAATGGGAAATGGGGTTGCATCAATGAAAAGGGCGAGGGAATCATTCCGCCGTGTCTTGATGGGATATTGGACTTCGCCGCCAATGACTTGGCGCGGGTCAAGGTAAATCGGAAATGGGGTTGCATCAATACAAAGGGCGAGGAAATCATTCCGCCGCGTTTTGACAATGCATCGGACTTCGCCCCCAATGGCTTGGCACTGGTCAAGGTGGATCAGAAATGGGGTTACATCAATGCAAAGGGCGAGGAAGCCGTCCCGCCGCGTTTTATCCAGGCATGGGACTTCGCCGCCAATGGTCTGGCGCGGGTCGAAGTGAAGGGCAAATACGGTTACATCAATACAAAGGGCGAGGTAGTTATCCCGCCGCGTTTTGACCGGGCATGGGATTTCGCTGCCAATGACCTGGCGCGGGTCGAGGTGAAGGGCAAGTGCGGTTACATCGATGCAAAAGGCGAGGAAGTTGTCCCGCCGCGTTTTGACCAGACATGGGATTTCGCCGCCAATGGTCTGACGCTGGTCGAGGTGAAGGGCAAAGGGTGGGGTTACATCAATGAAAAAGGCGAGGAAACCATTTCACCTCGTTTCGAGCGGGCAGGGAATTTTTCCGCCAATGGCCTGGCATGGGTCAAGGTGAGGAGCAAACGGGATTGCGTCGATGAAAAGGACGAGAATCTCGTTTTGGCCCCCTTCTCCTTCAGGGGTTCGGCGCAGGCCAAGGTGAAGAGCAAGTACGGCTACATTAATGGAAAGGGCGAGGAAATCATACCGCCGCGTTTTGACCGGGCTGATGACTTCGCCGCCAATGGCTTGGCGCGGGTCGAGGTGAATGGCAAGTACGGTTACGTCGATGAAAGAGGCGATGAAGTCATTCCACTGCGTTTC
>JAIRLA010000057.1 GCA_031259795.1 Azoarcus sp. | reverse complement strand
CGGACGAGTTTATTGTTTTTGGATTACACTATCACTACTTGCAGGAAGGTAATGGATTCAGGCGAACGACAGGCCCGCGCAAGAGCGGAAGTTTGGCTTGCCAACGAACAGGAATCAGTCCATGTTTGAGTCCATCCCCAATGCGGGTATAGCGTAGCCCTCTTTATTAATCAAAGAGTTACGGCCTGAACAGGGATTGCCGCGTCGATTCGCTACTCCCGCCTCGTCATTGCGAGGAGCGCAGCGACGTGGCAATCCAGTTCGTACCAAACAGCGCGAGAGCGCCGCTGTTCTCATCACCAGCTATTGCGGAGTATGTAGCGGTCAGGTTCTCATGATTGCGGACGCGGACGCGGACGCCTTGGCCGGGAAAGCCAATACAGCAGCGCCGTCAGCACGGTAAACCATAAAACAGCCCGCGCGGGCGTGAGCCATGATCCCTGGCGCTTCCGCTGCGTCCATGTCCCTTGCGGCGGCAGATCGACGACTATTTCTCCCGGCGCGTCGGCGCGAGTGTCGACGAACCTTTCCGTTTCGCCATCCGTGATGCGCGCCTTGCCGCCATCCGGCCCGCTTCGCAGACTCACGCGCGCGCTCTGGTGCAAAGCCTTGAATGTGGCGCTCAATGGCTGTTGCGCCGTCGTGTGGATGCCGCGCTCGTTCCATTGCCAGTCCGGAGCCGAAATCTCGCCTTCGAAGTTTCCCATCCAGAATGGTCTCGACGCCGTGCGCAGGCCGCTGACCGTCAGCGCGCCTTCTTCCGGCGTCACGGTGATGGTGCGCCGTTCCATCGGCAATTTGAACGGCGTCGCCACGAGCGCCACGAGCGCCGCGATGACCATGCACGCGCCAAGGCGCGCCCCGCCCGGCAACACGCGCTTTTCCCCCTCCTTGCGCGCCAGCCACGCCATGGCGGTCATGAACAGGCCAAGCCAGGCGGCGAATCCGCTCCAGTAGAAATAGCGGTATTCCGCCGAGACATTGAACGGGAAATAGGTCAGCAGGTAGATCGCGCCCGATCCCGTCAGCGCCAGCGCGAACAGGCCAAGGCGCGTTTCCGCCATGCGCAGGGCGAGCAGCAATGTCATGCAGGCCGCGAGCGCGGCGGCGAATACCCATGGTCTTCCCAACCCCAAGTTGAAGCCCGATTGCATCCAGGCATGCGCCGCGCGGGTCGTCATGCGAAATGGCGGCGATACTTCCCAATGCTCGATGCCCGCTTCTCTCGGCGGCGGTCTCAGGATCACGGGACTGTTGGGCTTGCGCATGACCAGGCGGAAAGTCGCCGCCATCGCGGCATACGCGCCCACCGGATTTTTCATCACCGCGGCAAGCCATGCTTTCGTCAAGACACCCGATCCCCACACCCCTTGTTTCACCATGTTCTGGTAGATCATGCCGCATGTCTGTCCATGCGCCGCCGCATCCCATTGATTTGGCGAATAGCATTCCTCGACGATGCGGCGGGATTCCTCTTCTGTCCATGTGCCGGGGAAAAGATTTTTACCCTCGAAGTAGGACAAGGCCAGTAAATGATAGGTTTTGATACTGTCGCCCGGATATAGCTTATCTACATTCATCAGGCGATCCAGACCGCTTTGCGCGACAGGCATGGCTGCCGCGACAAGCAGGCACGCAAGCAGATTGCGCCGCCATCCCAGACGGTGATAGGTATATAAAAGCAAGGGCAGCAATGCGAAGATCGCATTGACGCGCACCAGGAAAGCGGCAATTGCAAATAGGCTGGCAAATATCAGCAATATGATCCGTTTCTTTCCGGCGACATTCTCGGCATTGGCCCAGAATGCGCACGCAAATGCGGCCAGCGCCCAGGCGGCCAGCAAGACGTCCCGATTCGCGTGCCCAATGAAATTGAGAACGCCGGGCATGAATGGAATGGCAAAAACCAATAAGGCCCACGCCCCCGCCCGGCGGCGAACGCCAAGGGCAATGGCGGCCAGCGCGCCCCAGATCAGCAGGTTGTCGAGCACGAGAATACCGACCGGACCGGGAAAGATTTTCATCAGGCCGCTCCAGAGGGCGGCAATGAATGGCGGTTGCCAATCGGAATATACGCTGTCCCGTATCTGCATCAACTGCACTATGTTATCAGCGTGTAAATAGCCGGGATAACTGGCGCGCACGATAAAGGCAAAGCCCAGGGCGGCAATAACGCATATCGCCACTGTGCACCATGAGCGGATTAGTTTTTCTTTCATTGGCAAATGAGTCATGTTGAAAGTGTCTTGCCGGAAACGCGCCAGAGGCGGGAAAAGCGCCCCTCCTTGCCGGACAGCCAATACAGCAGCGCCGCCAGCGCGGCGAAGCACAAGGCCGTCCGCGCGGGCGCAAGCCATGATCCCTGGCGTTCCCGCCGCGTCCATGTCCCTTGCGGCGGCAGATCGACGACTATTTCTCCCGGCGTATCCGCGCGGGTATCGACGAGCGTTTCCGTCCCGCCATCCGTGATGCGCGCCTTGCCGCCGTCCGGCCCGCCCTGGAAGCCCACGCGCACGTCCTGATGCAAGGTCTCGAATGTCGCGCGCAGCGCTTGCCGCGAATTCGCCGCGTGCGCGCCGCGCTCATCCCATTGCCAGTCCGGAGTCGAAACCTCGCCCTCGAAGTTTCCCATCCAGAGCGGTCTCGATGCCGTGCGCAGGCTGCTGACCGTCAGCGCGCCTTCTCCTTCCGGCGTCACGGTGATCGTGCGCCGTTCCACCGGCAATTCGAACGGCGTCGCCACCAGCGCCGCGATCGCCGCAATGGTCAGGCACGCGCCAAGGCGCACTCCGCCCGGCAATGCGCGCCTTTCCCCGTCCTTGCGCGCGCGCCACGCCACGGCGGTCATGAACAGGCCGAGCCAGGCGGCGGCCCCGCTCCAGTGGAAATAGCGGTATTCCGCCGAGACGTTGAAAGGAAAGTACGTCAACAGGTAAATCGCCCCCGATCCCGTCAACGCCAGCGCGAACAGGCCGAGGCGCGTTTCCGCCGCGCGCGGGACGAGCAGCAGTGTCATGCAGGCCGCGAGCACGGCGGCGAATATCCACGGTTTTCCCAACGCCAGGTTGAAGTCCGATTGCATCCAGGCATGCGCCGCGCGGGTCGTCCGGCGAAATGGGGGCGATACCTCCCAATGCACAACGCCCACGTCCCGTGGCGGAGGGATCAGGATCAAGGCGCTATTCGGATCCCACATGGCCAGGCGGAAAGTCGCCGCCATCGCGGCGTACATGCCTGTCGGATTTTCCATCGCCGCGTCGAGCCATGCTTTCGCCAATGCGTCCGATCCCCATATCCTTTG
>JAIRLA010000264.1 GCA_031259795.1 Azoarcus sp. | reverse complement strand
GACCTGCAAGCGGCGGTGACGGTGGGCGGCCTGCCCTGCCTGGTGCTGACCGGCAAAGGCGAAAAAACGCGCGCCGATCCGCAATTGCCCTCGCAAACCGTGATCTTCGACGACCTCGCAGCCGTGGCCGCCCAATTGACCGCCTGATTTCCCCGCGCAGGGGAGGGGAAAGGCGTCCCGCGCCTCGCAAGTAAGCGTCCGGCAAAGACCGTCTTGTAATAGCGTGGATTGTGTGAATGGAAGGAATCAGGCGGAACCAGACATGTAGATACCTATGCCCGCAAGCGGGGGAGGGAAGTCCACCGACGAGGCTCGTCACTGCGAAAGCCGCCCCTCACTTCGTCATTGCGAGGAGCGAATCGACGTGGCAATCCAGTGCGTTCTATCCGGTGCGAGAGCACCGCTGTTCTTGATCGCCGACCGTTTCGGAGTGTGTGTAGGCCCCGATGGCAGACGTCAGAGATCACAGACAGGTCTCAGCGCGGCAGGACGCTCGCCCCCGTCAGGAATTCGTCGACCGCTCGCGCGCACTGCCGTCCTTCGCGGATTGCCCAGACGACCAGCGACTGGCCGCGCCGCATGTCGCCGGCGGCAAACACCTTGGGGACGTTGGTCGCGTAGCCGCCCACGGCTTCGGTCGTGGCCCTGGCGTTGCCGCGCGCGTCTTTTGCCACGCCAAAGGCGTCGAGTACGCCCGCGACGGGGTTGGTGAAGCCCATCGCCAGGAATACCCGCTCGGCGGGGAAGATTTCCTCGGAGCCGGGGATTTCGCTCATGCGGCCTTCGCGCCATTCCAGACGCACGGTTTTCACGCCCGTGAGCTTGCCGTCCCTGCCGATGAATTCCTTGGTGGCGATCGCGTATTCGCGCCGCGTTTCGCCTTCGAGGTGCGAGGAGGAGGTGCGCAGCCTGTTGGGCCAGTACGGCCAAGTGAGCGCCTTGTTTTCCTGCTCGGGCGGGCGCGGCATGAGTTCGAATTGCGTCACGGTCTTCGCGCCGTGGCGGTAACTGGTGCCCACGCAGTCGGAGCCGGTGTCGCCGCCGCCGATGACGACGACGTTGCGGCCCGCCGCCGAAATCGGGTTGGGGGCGTCGCCCGCGACCTGACGGTTTTGCGGGATGAGGAATTCGAGGGCGAAGTGTACGCCGGCGAGTTCGCGCCCCGGCACGGGCAGGTCGCGCGGCGTCTCCGAGCCGCCCGCCAGGATGACGGCGTCGAATTCGTCGAGCAGGCTGCCGGCGGCGATGGTTTCTTTCGCGTCGCTGGAAATGCCTGGCGGCAGTGTCTTCGCGCCGACGAGCGTGCCGGTGCGGAATTTCACGCCTTCGGCTTCCATTTGCGCCACGCGGCGGTCGATGATGCTTTTGTCGAGTTTGAAGTCGGGAATGCCGTAACGCAGCAGGCCGCCGATACGGTTGTTTTTCTCGAACACGGTCACGTCGTGGCCGGTGCGGGCGAGTTGCTGCGCCGCCGCCAGCCCCGCCGGACCGGCGCCGACCACGGCGACTTTCTTGCCGGTTTTCGTTTCCGCAGGTTGCGGGCCGACCCAGCCTTCGTCCCAGGCTTTGTCGATGATGGCCTGTTCGATGGATTTGATGCCGACCGCGTCGGCGTTATAGCCCAGGGTGCACGCGGCTTCGCAGGGCGAGGGGCAGACGCGGCCCGTGAACTCGGGGAAGTTGTTGGTCGAGTGCAGGACGGTGATGGCGCGCTGCCATTGCCCGCGAAAGACGAGGTCGTTCCAGTCGGGAATGATGTTGTTGACCGGACAGGCGTTGTTGCAGAAGGGAATGCCGCAATCCATGCAGCGCGCGCCTTGTATCTCCGCCTTGTCGTCGGCGAGGCGGAGCGTGAATTCTTTGTAGTGGCGGACGCGCTCGGCAGCGGGCAGGTATTCCTGCACTTGGCGCGGGTATTCGAGGAATCCGGTGGGCTTGCCCATTTTTATGCGACCTCCCGTTGCTGCTGGCGTTGCGCGGCGATTTCGCCGAGCGCGCGACGATATTCGTTAGGCATAACCTTGACGAAGCGGCCCCGCCAGCCTTCCCAGTTTTCGAGGATGTGGCGGGTGCGTTCGCTGCCGGTGAAGCGCACATGCCGCTCGATCAAGCCCAGAAGGATGACTTCGTCGTCCATCGACAGATGGTCGATGTCGACGCGCTCGCGGGCGGCGAACGCGCGCGCGGCTTCCGCTGTCGCGGCTTGCGGCGCGGCGGGCAGGTGTTCGAGCGTGACTTGCGCCAGGTTGCAAAGCTCCTTGAAGTCGCCGGTGGTGTCGAGCACGTAGGCGACGCCGCCCGACATGCCGGCGGCGAAGTTGCGCCCGGTCTGGCCGAGTACGACCACGGTGCCGCCGGTCATGTATTCGCAACCATGGTCGCCGAGTCCTTCGACCACCGCGATGGCGCCGGAATTGCGCACGGCGAAACGTTCGCCCGCAACGCCGGAGAAGTAGGCTTCGCCTTCGGTGGCGCCGTAAAGCACGGTGTTGCCGATGATGATGTTGCTGCCGCTCACGCCCCGGAAGCCCGGCTGCGGGCGGACGATCACCCGGCCGCCCGACAGGCCCTTGCCGACGTAGTCGTTGCCTTCGCCGATGAGTTCGAGGGTCACGCCGCGCGCGAGGAAAGCGGCGAACGATTGTCCGGCGGTGCCGGTGAGGCGGATGCGGATGTTGTCCTCGGGCAAGCCGGCGCGCCCGTGGCGGGCCGCGACTTCGCCGGAGAGCATGGCGCCGACGGTGCGGTTGATGTTTTTCACCGGCAGGTCGATTTCGACTTTTTCGCCGCGTTCGAGCGCCGGGGCTGCGAGTCTGACGAGTTCGTTGTCGAGCGCCCGCGCCAGTCCGTGATTCTGGGTTTCGCGGTGCAACCTCGCCACGTCAACCGGCGCCTCTGGCCGGTAGAAGATACGCTTGTAGTCGAGGCCGCGCGCTTTCCAGTGCGCGATGCCCTTTTTCATGTCGATGAGATCAGAGCGTCCGATGAGGTCATCGAATTTGCGCACGCCGATCTGCGCCATGAGTTCGCGCACTTCTTCGGCGACGAAGAAGAAGTAGTTGACGACGTGCTCGGGCTGGCCGGAGAAGCGGCGGCGCAACACCGGGTCTTGCGTGGCGACGCCAACCGGACAGGTGTTGAGGTGGCATTTGCGCATCATCACGCAGCCTTCGACCACCAGCGGCGCGGTGGAAAAGCCGAATTCATCGGCGCCGAGCAGCGCGCCGATGACGACATCGCGGCCCGTTTTCATCTGGCCGTCGACCTGAAGCCGCACCCGCCCGCGCAGGCGGTTGATGACCAGGGTCTGCTGGGTTTCGGCCAGCCCCAGTTCCCAGGGCGAACCGGCGTGTTTGATCGACGAGAGAGGCGACGCGCCGGTGCCGCCGTCATGGCCGGAGATCACGATGTGGTCGGCCTTGGCCTTCGCCACCCCGGCGGCGACGGTGCCGACGCCGACTTCGGAGACGAGCTTGACCGAGATTTCGGCCCTGGGGTTGACGTTCTTCAGGTCGTGGATGAGTTGCGCCAGGTCTTCGATGGAATAGATGTCGTGGTGCGGCGGCGGCGAAATCAGGATGACGCCCGGCACCGAGTGACGCAGGAAGCCGATGTACTCGGAGACCTTGTGCCCCGGCAACTGGCCGCCCTCGCCGGGCTTGGCCCCCTGGGCCATCTTGATCTGGATCTGATCGGCGTTGGCCAGGTATTCGGCGGTGACGCCGAAACGGCCCGAGGCGACTTGCTTGATCGAGGAGCGCAGGGAATCGCCGGCGGCAAGGTCGATGTCGCGTTCGACGCGCGCTTCGCCGATCAACTGCGACAACTTCATGGCGCGCGCGACCGGCTTGAAGCGGCGCGGGTCTTCGCCGCCCTCGCCGGTGTTGGAGCGGCCGCCGATGCGGTTCATGGCGATCGCCAGCGTGGTGTGGGCTTCCGTCGAGATGGAGCCGAGAGACATGGCGCCGGTGGCGAAACGTTCGACGATTTCGCGCGCCGGTTCGACTTCATCGAGCGGAACCGGCGCGCCAGCGGGCTTCAGCTCGAAGAGACCGCGCAGGGTCATGTGGCGGCGACTCTGGTCGTTGATGATTTTGGCGTATTCCCTGTAGCTGTCGAATTTGCCCGTGCGCGTCGAGTGCTGGAGGCGGGCGATGGCGTCCGGCGTCCACATGTGCTCATCGCCGCGGATGCGAAAAGCGTATTCGCCGCCGGGGTCGAGCATGTCGGCCAGCACGGGGTCGGCGCTGAACGCCTTGCGGTGCAGGCGGATCGCTTCTTCCATGACCTCGAAAAGCCCGATGCCTTCCACTTGGCTGGAAGTGCCATTGAAATAGCGGTCGACGAACGCTTGTTGCAGGCCGACAGCCTCGAAGATCTGCGCGCCGGTGTAGGACATGTAGGTGGAGATGCCCATCTTGGACATCACCTTGCGCAAACCCTTGCCCACCGCCTTGACGAAATTGTGGATGTATTCCTCGCCCTTTTCGGGGCTGCCGGCGAGTTGTTGCAGGGTTTCGAGCGTGATGTAGGGGTGCACCGCCTCGGCGCCGAAACCGGCGAGCACGGCGAAATGATGCGTCTCGCGCACGCTGCCGGTTTCGACCACCAGCCCGGCGCGGGTGCGCAGCCCTTTGGCGACGAGGTGTTGATGGATCGCCGACAGCGCCAGCAGGGCGGGAATCGCCACCGCTTCGGCGCTGATCTTGCGGTCGGAGACGATGAGGATGTTGTTGCCTTGCAATACCGCGCTCTCCGCTTCGGCACAGAGCGAGGCCAGACGCGCCTCGACGCCTTCCCGGCCCCAGGCCGCCGGATAGCAAATGTCCAGCTCCGCCGAACGGAATTTTTCGTGCGTGTAGCGGGCGATGTTGCGAATCTTCGCCATGTCGCTGAAATCGAGCACCGGCTGCGTGACTTCGAGGCGGAAAGGCGGGTTGATTTCGTTGATTTCGAGCAGGTTGGGCTTGGGGCCGATGAAGGAAACCAGCGACATCACCAGTTGCTCGCGGATCGGGTCGATCGGCGGGTTGGTGACTTGCGCGAAAAGCTGGCGGAAGTAGTTGTAGAGCGGCTTTTCCTTGTTCGAGAGCACGGCCAGCGGCGAGTCGTTGCCCATCGAGCCGGTGCTTTCCTCGCCGCTGCGGCCCATCGGCTCCAGGATGAACTTGAGGTCTTCCTGCGTGAAGCCGAACGCCTGCTGGCGGTCGAGCAGGCTCGCGGCATGGGCGGAGGACGACGCGAGCGCGGGGGCTTCGAGTCCGTCGAGCTTGATGTTGATCCTGGAAAGCCAGGCGGCGTAGGGGCGCGCGCGCGCCAGGGAATCCTTGATTTCCTTGTCGTCGATGATACGGCCCTGGTCGAGGTCGATCAGGAACATTTTGCCCGGCTGCAAGCGCCACTTCTTGACGATCTTGCTGTCGGGGATCGGCAGCACGCCGGCCTCGGAGGCCATGACGACATAATCATCGTCGGTGACGAAATAACGCGCCGGGCGCAGGCCGTTGCGGTCGAGCGTCGCGCCGATCTGGCGGCCATCGGTGAAGGCCACGGCGGCGGGGCCGTCCCACGGCTCCATCATCGCGGCGTGATATTCGTAGAAAGCGCGGCGGCGTTCGTCCATCCGCGTGTGCGATTCCCACGCTTCCGGGATCATCATCATCACCGCGTGCGCCATCGAATAGCCGCTCATCACCAAGAGTTCGAGGGCGTTATCGAAAGCGGCGGAATCGGACTGGCCGGGGTAGATCAATGGCCATATTTTTTGCAGGTCTTCGCCAAGCAGCGGTGAAGAGACGCCCTTCTCGCGGGCGCGCATCCAGTTGTAGTTGCCGCGCACGGTGTTGATCTCACCGTTGTGGGCAATGTAGCGGAAAGGCTGCGCGAGATTCCATTTCGGGAAGGTGTTGGTGGAAAAACGCTGGTGCACCAGCGCCAGCGCCGAGGCCGCGCGCGGATCGGCAAGATC
>JAIRLA010000174.1 GCA_031259795.1 Azoarcus sp. | reverse complement strand
ATCCAGATCACATTGCCATGCTTGCGCATGTCCAGACCCTTGGCTTGGAGAATGATGTCGAGCGCCTGATCCCACGGCACATCCTTCAAGCGCAGGGTAAGGTTCCCCTGCACGGAATCGGAAGTGACGATATTGAAATCGGTGAAATCGGCAATGACTTGCAGCACCGAGCGCACATCGACGTTCTGGAAATTGAGCGAAAGCTTTTCGCCACGGAACTTGGTACCGCTCCCCACTCTGGTGATCCTGTTCGGATCTTCAATGACACGCTTGACTTCAAGCACGAACTGGTTGTCGCTCTGGTAGGCATTGTGTTCCCACAGACCATTGGGCGTCACGGTCAGGCGGACATTTTCGCCCTGCTGCTCGCTCAGCAATTGCGTCACCGGCGTACCGAAATCGGTTACATCCGAACGCCGGCGCAGGTTGTCCGGCAACACCGCCTTGAGGAAATTCACAACCAGCTTCCCGCCCTGCTGGCGGACATCAATCCCGACATCGGCGCTGGAAAGCTGGACGACGACCCGGCCTTCGCCTCCCGCGCCACGGCGGAAATTGATATCGTTAACGCTCTGCCCCACACTTGCCGCGCTCGCCACAGCGAAATTGCTGCCAGACGCGCCCGCCGAAGCGGCAACCGCGCCGCTTGCCCGGCTCAGGGCAACGATCAGCGTGTTCCCTTCGATACGCGTCTCGTAAGGCAACAACCGGGCCAAGCTGAATACAACACGGGTACGATCGCCAACCTGGGCAATACTGGCGCTGCGCAAATCCCCCCGTTCGATGCTCTGCACTCCCCGCCCCAAGCCATTGGCCGTCGCGGGGAAATCAAACGCGATACGCGGCGGGCTGGCCACGGTAAAGCTGGCGGGAACCGCCGATAACGGTTTCTGCGTGGTCAAGCGCACGTAAAGCGTACCGCCTTCGTCCGCGACATCGAGCGCCTGGATGCTATTGAGTTCAGCGCCAGCCTGCCCCTGAGGCGCGCTGCTTTCCTGCGCCCAAGCAACCGGCGATCCCGGTATGACAAATCCCGTTGTTGCCGCCACCAGCAACAGCACTCCGATTTTTTTCCTCATTTTCCTTCCTCCTGCCGCTCTTGCAGCTGCAATGAACTGATACGTGTAACCCAACCTTCATTCGGGTCTTCGATAAACTCCTGAAGCTCTATTGCATCCTCAGCAATCATGGTAATTTTTCCATAGTCCAGCCCCATAAAATTCCCCACATGTACTTGATACAATGCTTGTTCGGCTTGGACAAGCGCATGAACCTGCTTGCCTTGCGTCATCAATCCAACCATTTTCAAAGACTCAAGCGGAAAAGCCTCCAGCGGTTCACGGGCCCGTACCGGAGAAACCTCCGGCGGCGGTTCGCTGCCCGGCCTTTGTTGCATCGTCAGCTGGATCCGGGCGGGGTCAAAAGGCTCACGGACATCCGACACAGCCAGATAGCCGACCACCGGGAAAATCTTGAGCTCCGGCAATGGCTGAACCTTTCCCACCATATCCACGGCTTCTTTTCTCATCCACTCGTTGACGTCTTCCTGCTCGCTCGTGCAGCCCGTCATCAACGCGCCACAGTATACCGCAGCTACCAGAACAAGCGCGTTCCTCATTTTCTTCCTCCTTGTGACAGGCGCGCCCCATCGCCTTCGTCTTTCTCAAGATAGCGATAGGTTTCCGCTTTCGCATCCAGCTTCAAACGCGTGTCCACAGCGACATTCTTGCCTTGCTGGGAAGGAATTGAAAGATTTATATCCCTGATAGTGACAATGCGTGGCATTTTCGCCACGTCGGCCGCGAACGCGCCCAAGTCATGATAGCTTCCCGTGACATTGATCTTGACCGGCACAGCCGCATAGAACTCCCGGATCTGGTCCCCTGTTGGCTGGAAAAGATCAAATTGCAGACCGCGCCCAAGCCCCGCCTGGTTGATGTCGGACAACAGGGATTCCATCTCGGCCTTGCCGGGCAATTGCCTGAGCAAGGTACCAAACTGGCGATCAATATCGGCAAGCTGGCGTTTGTACTCATCGATGTTGACGGCCTGGCTCTTCTTGCCGCGCCACGTTTCTCGCAGATCCAGTTCTTCCCGCTGCTTCTGTTCCAGGGAAGCCTGCTGATCCTGCCAATCAAAATACCACCACCCCGCGACCACCAATACGAGCAAGGCCACAAAAACAATGACCTTGGGAGCGAGCGGCCATACACCTGGATCATTGGGATCCAACCCACGGAAATCGTCTTGCAAACGCTGCAAACTTAAACCGGCCATTTCGCTCACCCTCTTTGCGGCGACACCGCATTCGCCACTGTTGCGCTCGCCGGCTCGGCGGAGCGTTCGATATAGACGCTGACTTCGAACTTATATACACCAAACTGTCTGTTCTTGCCCCTGTCCGCCACGATCTTGACGACTTCGGAATTCTGCAAAAACGGCGAATCATTGAGCTGGCTCATCATGAGCGACACCCGCGCATTGGATTGCGCCACGCCATTGAGCGTGATCTTCTTGCCGGCCTGCTTGATCGAAGTCAGGTAGATACCTTCCGGCACCCGGGCCGCCAATTCATTGAAAAGGTGTACAGTCTCGGCGCGTTCGCTCTGGAGCGACTCGATCACCTGCTTGCGGTTAAGCAACCTCTCTATTTCCTCGCGTATCCCCTCGATTTCCTTGATCTCTTCTTCAAGCTTGGCAATATCTTGCTTGAAAATCCTGTTCCGCTTGTCTTGGCTATCGATGTTCCCGGCATTGATCGTATGGACCAGACCACCGATGCCAAACCCGAGAGCCGCTACCAATCCCGCGACGACAAAAAACTGCTGCCGCCGCTCCTTGCGCTTTTCTTCCCGATGGGGGAGGAGATTAATCCGGATCATGCATCGAATCTCCGCAACGCCAACCCGCACGCCACCATCAGGGATGGCGCGTCAGTCAGCAATTTCTTGGATCCCAGCTTCGACGATACAGCCATGTCCGCAAAGGGATTGGCCACGAACGTCTGCACCTGGGTACGCCCTCCCACGACCTCCGCCAAGCCGGGAATCACCGCACAGCCTCCCGCGAGCACCAGGTAATCGACTTCATTGTATTGCGTGGAAGTAAAGAAAAACTGCAAGGCGCGCGACACTTCCAGCGCCAAGCTGTCCATGAAGGGCTGCAACAGATCGACAGTATATTCTTCCGGCAGACTGCCCGAGCGCTTGGCCACTTCGGCTTCGTCCGAACTCATGCCGTACTGACGGGCGATATCCTGGGTGAGTTGATTGCCGCCGAAAGCCTGTTCGCGTGAATAGACGCGCTGCCCGTTGCGCAGAATCGTAAAATTTATCGCGCTCGCGCCAATGTCGATCAATGACACCAGCTTGCCCGAACCCGCGCCGGGCAGTTGCCGGACGACCAGTTCAAAGGCGGACTCAAGCGCCAGCGATTCGACATCGACCACCGCAGCTTTCAATCCGCAGGCTTCCACCACCCCGACCCTGTCCTCGACCTTTTCCTTGCGCGAAGCGGCAACCAGCACCTCGATTTCGCCAGCGGCGCCGGCAGGGCCGATGACCTGGAAATCGAGATTGACTTCGTCGAGCGCGAACGGGATATATTGGGCGACTTCGGACTCGACCTGCAACTCCATGTCCAGATCGCGCAACCCGCCCGGCAGGACGATCTTCTTGGTGAAGACCGCCGAAGCGGGCAAGGCGATCGCGACATTCTTGACCCCGGAGCCAAAACGGCGGAGCGCTCGCCGGATGCCTTCCGCCACACCGTCGAAATTGGCGATATTGCCGTCCACCACCGCTTCACGCGGGAGCGTCTCGATCACATAGCGCTCCACACGCAAGCCGCCTCTGTCCCCCGGCACCAGCTCTACCAGCTTGACCGATGAAGACGAGATATCGAGCCCTGCAAGCTGACGCGCCTTCGAGCCGAAGAGGGAGATGTCACTCACAGATAAAATCCTTTAAGTTCTTTGTTTTAGGCCACCACTGCATACTGCACATACTACGTGGGCCCAAAGATCGTAGCAATAAGTACCTTCCGTGTAAAGCGAAGTTTCTACATAAAGTTCCTGGCAACAACACTCCCGGCGTAAATGTTCCGACGAACGGTAGGCAGAGTCCTCCATGGCGGGCCGATCACCGGGGGCGCGGTCTTCCCTCCTATATAATCTGACCTCTCCCATCCTTAACGAACACATAGATGCGCTGGGTTCTCTACCCGTTCACCACGCTGGTGGCACTGGCGGCGATCGGGCTGGCCGCGCTGGCCGCGATCTCCTTGCTGGCGTGGCCCAACCTGCCTTCCCTCGAAGCCTTGACCGACTACCGGCCGCGCATCCCCTTGCGCGTCTATACATCCGACGGCCATTTGATCACCGAGTTCGGCGAAGAACGGCGCACGGTGGTCGCTATCGCGGATGTCCCGGAAGTCCTCAAGCAGGCGCTCATCGCCGCGGAAGACGAGCATTTCTACAAACACAAGGGCATCGACCCCATCGGCCTCGCGCGCGCGCTCATCAATAACCTGCGTTCCGGCACACGCGGGCAAGGCGCTTCGACGATCACCATGCAGGTAGCGCGCAACTTCTTCCTGACGCGGGAACGATCATACAACCGCAAACTGTACGAAATCCTGCTCTCGCTCAAGATCGAGCACAATCTCAGCAAGGACCAGATTCTCGAACTTTATGTCAATCAGGTTTTCCTCGGACAACGCGCTTACGGTTTCTCGGCCGCGGCCCAAATATATTTCGGCAAGCCGCTCGCCAAGCTCACCCTGGGTGAAGCCGCCATGCTCGCCGGGCTGCCCCAGGCGCCCACGAAGGCCAATCCGATTTCCAACCCCCTGCGCGCCCAGCAGAGACAGCGCTACGTCCTGCGCCGCATGGCCGAAGCCGGTTTCATCAGCGAAGCCGAGTACCGGCAGGCATTGAACGAATCCGTGCATACAAATTCCAGCAATGCGGCGCGCAACCCCGGCCTGCCCGGCCCGGTACATGCGGAATACGTAGCCGAGATCGCGCGCCAGATCGCCATCGAGCAATTCGGGGAACAGACCTACCAGCGGGGCCTCAAGGTCATCACCACGATCACCCGCGCCGAACAGGAAGCCGCCTACGAAGCGCTGCGCCGGGGCGTCATGGATTACGACCGCCGCCACGGCTATCGCGGCCCCGAAAAATACCTCTCCCTGCCCGCCCGCGCGCAGGACGCGGAAAGCCTCGAAGAAGAAATCGCCCGCATGACCGACGACAACGACCTGCGCGACTACGGCGACCTGCTCGTCGCCGTGGTGCTCGACGCTTCACCGAAGGGCGTCACGGTCTACCGCAACGGCCAAAACATCCGCATAGACGGTAATGGTCTGCGCTTCGCCGCCCCCATGCTGGGCGACAAGGCCCCGCAGGCGCGCAGGGTCCGCCGGGGCGCGGTGGTGCGCATTCGCAACAACGGCGGCAAAGGCTGGGAGCTTACCCAACTGCCGCGGGCAGAAGCCGCCCTGCTGTCGATCGACTCGCGCACCGGCGCCGTGCGCGCCCTCGTGGGCGGCTTCGATTTCAACCGCAACAAGTTCAACAACGTCACCCAGGCGCAGCGCCAACCCGGCTCGAGTTTCAAGCCTTTCATTTACTCCGCCAGCCTCGAACGCGGCTACGCGCCGGGAACGCTGCTCGCCGATGAACCGCTGCACTACCCCGCAGGCGGCATCACGGGCCGCGCCTGGACGCCGCACAACTACGACGGCAAATTCAGCGGCATCATCACCTTGCGCGATGCGCTGGCGCGCTCGAAAAACATCCCCGCCATCCGCGTGCTCGAAGGCATCACCCCCATCTACGCCCAGAGTTATCTCAGCCGCTTCGGTTTCGATGGCGCGCATCACCCGCCTTATCTGACCATGGCCCTAGGGGCGGGATCGGTCACACCGTGGGAAATGGCCACCGCCTACGCGGTCTTCGCCAACGGCGGCTATCGCGTCACGCCTTATGTAGTCAAGGAAATCCGCGACGCCAACGACAAACAGATCGCCCGCATCGACCCTCCCATCGCCGGCGACAGCGCGCCGCAGGTCATCGACGCGCGCAACGCCTGGATCATGAATTCAATGCTCCAGGACGTCGTGCGCCGCGGCACCGGCGCGCGCGCGCGCGCGCTCAATCGCAGGGACATCGCCGGCAAGACCGGCACCACCAATGATTATGTCGACGCCTGGTTCTGTGGCTACAATCCGCAAGTCGTCGCCGTTACCTGGGTCGGTTTCCCGACGCCGCACAACCTGGGCAAGGGCGAGACCGGCGGCACGGCGGCATTGCCGATCTGGATCGACTACATGCGCACCGCGCTCAATGGTATGCCGGAAACCACCCTCGCCCGCCCGAAGGGCATTGCCAGCGCCGCGTGCGATGGCAGGGGCGAAGATGTTCATTACGCCGAAACCCCTCCCCCTTCCTGCTGGGAAGAACCCAAGGAAGAAATCGACGACTGGTTCGACCAGTTGTTCATACCTTCTCCCGGCGAACGCTCCACGCCCCCCGGACCGCGCATGCAACGCGCCCCCGCGCCTATCGAAGAGCGGATATTGCCGCCGCTGTCCCCATGAATTCCCACCCCCTTTCTCGACACGCTGTCCTTTGCCGGAGAACCCTGTCCATGCGCGCAATGACCACCCTGGCAACCATCGCTTGCGCCCTGTTCGTGCCGGCCTGCGGCATCAAGGGGCCGCTTTACCTGCCCTCGCCGCCCTCCGTTCCCGCCGGTCAGGCAACCGCCCCGGCGGCGCATGACGGCCGGAACAGCGCCAATGATGATGCATCCGCCCCCAAAGCCGCGCCAGCGCCGGAAAATCTCCAGCCATGAACGACGAAAAGTCCCTGCCGCCCGCCCTCTCCCGCGGCGCACACGGGCTGATGCTCGAAGACGTCGCGCTCGCCGACATCGCCGCGCGTTTCGGCACGCCCACTTATGTATACTCGCGCGCGGCGCTCACCGCCGCTTTCGCAGCATACCGCCGCGCGCTCGGCGAACGTCCCGCGCTGATATGCTGCGCGGTCAAGGCCAACTCCAACCTCGGCGTCCTGTCGATATTCGCGGCCCTCGGCGCGGGATTCGACATCGTTTCGGGCGGTGAACTGGCGCGGGTGCTCGCCGCCGGTGGACACGCCGGGCGCGTGGTGTTCTCGGGCGTGGGCAAAAGCCGCGCCGAAATGCGCCAGGCGCTCGCCGCCGGCATCCGTTGCTTCAACGTCGAATCGGCCGCCGAACTCGAACGGCTCAACGAAGTCGCCGGCGAGTCGGGCATACCCGCCCCCATCGCCCTGCGCGTCAACCCGGACGTCGATCCCAAGACGCACCCCTACATTTCCACCGGGCTCAAGAACAACAAATTCGGCGTCGCCTTTACAGACGCGCCAGCGCTTTACCAACGCGCCGCCAGCCTGCCCCACCTGCGCGTTCGCGGCATCGCCTGCCACATCGGCTCGCAACTGCTCGACCCCGCCCCGGCCACCGAAGCCGCGCGCCGGATACTCGACCTCGTCGACCGGCTTGCGACCGCGGGCATCGCCCTCGACCACATCGACCTCGGCGGCGGGCTGGGCATCCGTTACCGAAACGAAACCCCCCCCACGATTGCCGCTTACCTCGCCCCCTTGCTCGAACTGTTCGCGGGACGCCCCGAAGAACTGTGCCTCGAGCCGGGACGCTCGCTCACCGGCAACGCCGGCCTGCTATTGACCCGGATCGAATACCTGAAGCCGGGCGGAGAGAAAAACTTCGCCATCGTCGACGCGGCCATGAACGACCTGGCCCGCCCGGCGCTCTACGATGCCTGGCACGACGCCGTCACCGTCGTGGCGCGCGACCTGCCGCCCCGGCGCTACGACATCGTCGGCCCGATCTGCGAAAGCGGCGATTTTCTCGCGCGCGCGCGCGACCTCGCCGTCGAAGAAGGCGACCTGCTCGCCCTGCTGTCGGCTGGCGCCTACGGCATGAGCATGAGTTCGAACTACAACTCCCGCCCGCGCGCCGCCGAAGTCATTGTCGATGGCGGCACAATCCACCTCGCGCGCGCGCGCGAAACGCCCGAATCGCTCTATGCGCTGGAACAACCATTCCCCCCGACCTGATCGCGCGCGAAAAGGCGGACGGCGCAACGGCTCACTTCCCCGCGCCCGCTTCCGGACGCGGCTCCCGCGATGCGGCGGCCAGCGCGCGCTCGAAAGTTTCCCAGACCTTTCCAGCGGAAACACGAACACCCGCCTGTGCGCCCTGGCGCATGACATCCAGCATCAATCCCGAGAACGCGAAAAGCTCGCCCCTGGCCCTCTCTTTCCTGTCCGGATTGCGCAACATGGCAAGACGCCGCTCTGGCGCGCAGAACAAGGCTTCGCGGGCCAGCGCGCGCACCTGGGACGAATTCCCCCAGTCCAGCCCGAGCACGATCCCGCGAATGACGATCTCGCGTTCCAGTTCCGCCGCGCTGCGCTCGTAGTGCCCAAAACCGCTCATCCATTTCCCCCGCGCCCAAACGCGCCCGCGCATGCCTTCGCGTTATAGTGCAACGCACAAAGTCGCCAAAACTGTACCCTTCCCCCCTTTCCGCCCATGCCACTTCAGTCACGCCGCCCCGCGATCGCCTTTCTTCTGGCGGCGCTCGCCTTCACGCTGTCCGTCCTGATCCCGGTGGCGCATGCCGCCGCCCCATCCAGACTTCCCGCCGGAGTGCGCGTGGCGCTCGAACGCGCCCGCGTCCCGGAGAGCGCGGTAGCGATCTGGGTGCAGCCCGTGGATGCGAACCGCCCTACCCTTTCGTTCAACGCCGAACGCCCGATGAATCCGGCCTCGGTCATGAAAATCGTCACCACCTTCGTCGCCCTGGAACAACTCGGCCCCACCCGGACCTGGACGACCCACATCGCCAGCGCCGTCCCGATCCGCAACGGCGTCCTCTCCGGCGACCTCTACCTGATCGGCAGCGGCGACCCGGCGCTGAGCCACGAGCGCCTCTGGAAAATCCTCCGGCGGCTGCGCGCCCTGGGGCTTGCCGCCATCGACGGCGACATCGTGCTCGACCACTCCGCGCTCGTCCTGCCCCCCCACGACCCCGACGCCTTCGACGGGCACGGACTGCGCCCCTACAACAGCGGCGCGGACGGATTACTGATCAATTTCAACACCCAGCAACTGGCCCTGTTCCCCGGCGACAAACCGCAAGACCCCGTCCAGGTTGTCGAAGAACCGCCGCTGGCCGGAATCGTCATCGACAACCAGATCACCACCTCCGGCAAAGTCTGCGACCCCTGGTATCGTGACCTCGAAGCCCGCCTCGAAAACAACCGCCTGATACTCACCGGCAGCCTGCCCGCCAGTTGCGGCCCGCGCTTCTGGAGCGCCGCGCCGCTCGCCCCTCCCGATTTCGCCGCGGCATTGATACAACCCCTGTGGCAAGAACTGGGCGGAAAACTGAACGGCAAAATCCGCCACGGCACCGCGCCGGAAGACGCGCAAACCCTGATCGCCGACGAATCCGCGCCGCTCACCGAAATCGTGCGCACCATGAACAAATGGTCGAACAACGTCATCGCCCGCCAATTGCTCGCCAATCTGGGACGCGCCGAACCGCCGCCCCCCGACATGGTGGCCGCCGGCATCCAGGCCGCGCGCCTGCGCCTGTCCGAAGCCCGCATCGACATCACCGGACTGGTCATCGACAACGGCGCCGGCCTGTCCCGCAGCGCCCGCATCCGCGCCGACAGCCTCGGCGCACTGCTGATCCGCGCCTGGCAACGTCCATGGATGCCCGAATTCGTCGCCTCGCTGCCCGTCGCCGGACTCGACGGCACCGCCTATCGACGCCTCGCCAGCAGCCCCGCGCGCGGCTACGCCCACCTCAAGACCGGCACCGTCAATCACGTAAAAGCGATCGCCGGTTACGTACTCGACCAATACGGACGCCGCCACGCCGTCGTGATGATGATCAACCACCCCCAGGCCGGCAACGCCTACAAAGCGCAGGACGCGCTCATCGAATGGGTATGGAATGGCGTGCCGGTCACGCCCCGCGCCGTGCGGCGCGACAAGCGTTGATCGCATCGCGCGTGGCCAGCGCCGCCCGGCGCGCCGCGGCGGCGAAATCCTCGCCCGCGCTGGCATAAAGAATGGCGCGCGACGAATTGAGCAGCAGACCGGCGCCATCGCCCGTCCGCCCCGCCGCCACGGTCGCGGCGATATCGCCCCCCTGCGCGCCGATACCGGGCACGAGCAATGGCATATCGCCGACCAGCGCGCGCACGCGGGCGATCTCGGCGGGAAACGTCGCCCCCGCCACCAGCGCGCAATTACCGTCCGCGTTCCACTCGTCGGCGACGAGGCGGGCGACGCGCTCATAAAGCCTTTCGCCGCCGACATTGAGAAACTGCAAATCCGAACCGCCCGGATTGGAAGTGCGGCACAGCAAAATCACCCCCTTGCCGCGCCAGCCCAGATAAGGTTCCACCGAATCCCGCCCCATGTACGGATTGACCGTCACCGCGTCGGCCCGGTAGCGCGCGAAAGCCTCTTCGGCATACATCCCCGCGGTGCTGCCGATATCGCCGCGCTTGGCATCGAGAATCACCGGCACGCCGGGATGGCGGGCATGGATATGCCCGATCAGGGCTTCGAGCTGATCTTCGGCGCGCTGCGCGGAAAAATAAGCAATCTGCGGCTTGAACGCACAAACAAGATCGGCGGTGGCATCGACAATCTCGCGGCAAAACTCGAAAACCGCCTGGGGGCGTCCCGCCAGCGCCGCCGGGAAACGGGCCGGGTCGGGGTCCAGCCCGACGCACAACAAACTATCGCGCTCCCGCCACGCGGCCCGCAAAGCGGCGACAAAATCCATTGCCCGCGCCTTCAGCCGCGCACCAGATAATCGAGCGCGACCCCGGCGAAAACCGCCGTGCCCACCCAATTATTGAACACGAACGCCCGCCAGCAGCGGGCGCGCTCGCGGCCGCGGATCAAAGTATAGATATACCCCGCCATAGCGGCGGCAACCGCCATCCCGGCGAGAAACACCCAGCCGCGCCCGGCCAGCAGGCCCCCGATGGTCGTGAGCGTGAAAAACACGGCATAGCACAACATGACCGCGAGCACATCGAAGCGCCCGAAGGAAATCGCCGAACTGCGGATCACCCCGAGCTTGATATCGTCGGCGCGGTCGACCATCGCATAAGCGGTATCGAAAGCAATCACCCAGAACAAATTACCCGCGACCAGCAGCCAGGCCAACCCCGGCACCGTATCCTGCACGGCGGCGAACCCCATCGGAATGCCGAAACTGAAAGCGAACCCGAGATAAGCCTGCGGCACGGGAAGAAAACGCTTGGTGAACGGATAACTCAGCGTCAGCGCCAACGCCGCCAGCGACAACCAGAACACCAGCGCATTGAGCGCCAGGATGAGCAGGAGCGCGACAAACAACAAGAACGCGGCAAGCCACATCGCCTCGCGCGGACTGGCCTCGCGGGTAGCGAGCGGCCGCATGCGGGTGCGCTCCACGTGCGCGTCGAAGCCGCGATCCGCATAATCATTGAGCACGCACCCCGCCGAGTGCATCAAAAAACTGCCAAACGCGAAAATCAACACCAGATGCAAGGGCGGCAATCCCCCGGCGGCGATCCACAATCCCCACAACGTCGGCCACATCAACAACGTAGTGCCCGCCTGTTTGTCGAGCGTATCGACCCGGATCAAATGAGCATAAACCGGCAAACGGGCGACTATATTCATGAGCGTTTCCCCTTGGCGTTGGATCATTGCGATGCGAAAGGGCCATTCTACCGCATCGCCCGCAAAGCCAAGATGACGCCCGCAGCGCGGAAGCAAGCGGCGAAACACACACAAAGGCCGCAAACCCGCGGCGCGAGCGGAAATCTTCAGTCCGGTTCCACGCCTCCGATTGCAAACTCCGCTTACAAATCAGCGACCGCTCCGCCTCCAGGCAAAAACAGCCTCCCGGCGCGCATATCTTCGACCAAGCCCGCCGCCAGCGCCCACATCGACCACAGCCTCATCCCGCCGCCGCCCAAACGAACGGCATGATCAGCGGCGCTGCGCGCCGTTTGGTTGGAAGCCCTCTCCCGCCCTTCGGGCGCCCTCTCGCCCGCCAAGCGGGGGAGGGAAGGTCCATCGGACGAGGGGAGTCCACTGGACGGGGGGGAGTCCATCGGAAGAATCCGTCATTGCGAAAGCCTTTCCCCTTCCTCGCCATCGCGAAAGCCCTTCCCCCACCTCGTCATTGCGAAAGCCTCCTCCACCTCGTCATTGCGAGGAGCGCAGCGACGTGGCAATCCAGTTCCTTCCTTGCGGAGCGCAGCGACGCTGATTTTTTTGACGGCGGGGAGCGGATGGGCGTCCCGCTCTTTCTTCCCCCTTTTTATCCAGCGTCGCTTCGCTCCGGATGATACGAACTGGATTGCCACGTCGCTTCGCTCCTCGCAATGACGAGGGGGGGAGGATTGGCGCGACGACAAGCGCCTTGCAATGCGAGGGCCGCAGCAATCCAGGCGGCCTTGCAAGTTACCGTGGCGCTTCGGAAAACAGGTTTTTCGCGTCGTATCGTATCCTGCATCATCGGCCCCCCGGCGTCATTCATCCGGCACCGCGCGCTTGTTGCCGTGGCGGTCGAGCGCCACATAAGTCAGTTTGGCTTCCGTCACTTTGAGCGCCACC
>JAIRLA010000049.1 GCA_031259795.1 Azoarcus sp. | reverse complement strand
CCCTCCGGAAGATGCTTCATCAGCTGCCGAATGTTGTCTTCAGTCATCTCATTTCTCCTGGAACTTCTGGAGAAATATACCCGCTTTGGGATTAATTTGCTATTAGGTTAGTGCATATGAGAGCCGCCCCCCCCTCGTCATTGCGAGGAGCGCAGCGACGTGGCAATCCAGTTCGTTCCATCCGGCGCGCAGCGCCGCTGGAGTTCTGGCAATTCCGCACCGTGCGGCAGGATGATGTCGCGTTTCGGAAAGTTGAACTGCTTACGGCGGGACTCGCAGGAGCGCCTCCATGCCGGGCGCACATGGAAAAAGCCGCCGCGGCACAATGGCCGCGGCGGCTTTGATTTACGGCGGTTCGCCCGCTTATTGCGAGATCAGCTCGTGAATCTTGTCGGCGCGCTCCTTGGAGCCAGGATGACTGGCGAACGCGCTTCCCCCGCCGCCGTCCAGTTCCGCCAATTTGCGCATGGCGCTTTCCGCCGCTGCCAGCTTGTATTTGTGGCGCTTCATGAATTCCACCCCGTAAGCATCCGCTTCGGATTCCTGGCTTTGCGAGAATTGCGCGTTCAGGAATTTTTCGCCCAGATCGGCGAGCACTTGCGCGCCCAAGCCGCCGCCGGACTCGGAAACCGCCACTTTGGCGGCAGCCGAGGCAAGGTAGGCCGTCCTGGCCGCCTTCAGACTGTGACCAAGCTTCACATGACCAATTTCGTGGCCCAGGATACTGCGCAGTTCATGGTCGTCCTTCATGAGATCCATCAGCCCGGAGAAAACGCGAATACTCCCGTCCGGCGTGGCGAAGGCATTCACGTCCTTGGTCAGGTACACCTTGAAGTTGAGCTGCACGCCGTCTTCGTTCTTCAACCCCTTGGTCAACTTTTCCAGACGCTTCGCATATTTGTTGGCCGCTGGCGCGACCTCGTTCTGCTTGTCCATCTGGGCGACCATCTGCCGGGTGGCCGCCTGCAATTCTTCATCGCTGACCGTCGCCGCCTTGAACACATCAAGCCCCGCGGAAACGCGCGCTTCTGTCTTGTCCTCGCCGGAAGAAGAGGCCGTCGTCGAAGTGGCTTCGGAAACGGTCCCCGCGGCGCTCGAAAGCACCTGCCCCGCATCCCCCGAACTAAGGCAAGCCGAAACAAGCAAGGCAGCCAAGAGACTGCCGCCCACAGTTGAATAGCGATTCATGAGCATCTCACTCAATAAAGTTGAAGAGCGGAGAATGTAATGCTATCCCGGATATTTCGCAAGCCGTGACACACGTCCCGTTAACGCATCCCCGCCGCACGCTAATCCACCGCGAGTTCTTCGAGCCGCGCCGACAATTCCAGCCAGCGCGATTCGGCCTCTTCTATCCAGGCGGAAAGCTCGGCCTGGCGCTTGAGCACATCCTGTAGGCGTGCGCTCTTTCCGCCATTGCTCGTGTCGTAGAGCGCGGGATCGGCGAGCCGCGCATCGAGCAATTTTTTTTCGCCCTCCCAGCCGGCGAGTTTCTTTTCGATCTGTCCGATTTCCCTGACGAGCGGACGACGCGCCGCCAGCCGCGCCTGACGCTCGGCTTCGGCCTGCGCGCGTCCGGCGCGGCGCGCGTCCGCCGCCGCCGGATCGGCCCGGACAACTCCGGCGCGGCGCGTGGCCAACCAGTCGCGGTAGTCGTCGAGATCGCCGTCGAAAGGCTGGAGACGGCCCTCGTCGACCAGCCACAGGCGATCGCAGCATGCGCGCAGCAAGGCGCGATCGTGCGACACCAGCACCATCGCGCCATCGTGATCCTGCAAGGCGAGCGTGAGCGCGTGGCGCATTTCGAGGTCGAGATGATTGGTCGGTTCGTCGAGCAGCAGCAGATTGGGACGCCGCCAGATGAGCAACGCCAGCGCCAGCCGCGATTTCTCGCCGCCCGAAAACGGGCCGCAGGGGGCGGTCGCCGGGGTCGAGCGCCCGTCCGCGCCATCGCCGCGAAAATCGAAACCGCCGAGATAGTCGCGCAAATCCTGCTCGCGCGCCGCCGGATCGAGCCGCATCATGTGCTGGAGCGCGGATTCGTCGGCGCGCAGGGTTTCGAGCTGGTGCTGCGCGAAGTAGCCGGTCGCCAGTCCTTTGCCTTCGCGCCGCCGTCCCGCGGCAAGCGCCAGTTGGCCCGACAGCAGTTTGATGAGGGTCGATTTGCCCGCGCCATTCCGGCCCAGAAGGCCAACCCGCTCGCCGGGACGCAGGGTGAGCGTGATGCCCGCGAGCACGTTTTTCTCTTCATAACCCGCCGCCCCCTCCTCGATCTGCAAGAGCGGATCGGGCGCGGCGGGCGCGGCGCGAAACGAGAAAGTAAACGGTGTATCGACATGGGCGGCGGCAATCCGCTCCATGCGTTCGAGCGCCTTGATCCGGCTTTGCGCCTGCCGCGCCTTGGTCGCCTTGGCGCGGAAACGCCGGATGTAGTCTTCCATGTGCGCGATCTCGCGCTGCTGGCGCTCGAACATCGCCTGCCGCTGCGCCAGGCGTTCGCCGCGCTGGCGCTCGAAATCGGAATATGCGCCGCTGTAGAGCGCAAGTCCGCCCCGCTCGATGTGCGCGATGTGGTCGACGCAGGCGTCGAGGAATTCGCGGTCGTGCGAGATCAGGAGCAATGTGCCGCGATAATCGCGCAACCATTGCTCCAGCCAGATCACCGCGTCGAGATCGAGATGGTTGGTGGGTTCGTCGAGCAGCAGCAGATCGGAGCGGCACATCAGGGCTTGTGCGAGATTGAGCCGCATGCGCCAGCCGCCGGAAAAATCCGCCACCGCCCGCGCGGCATCGGCGGGCGCGAATCCGAGACCGTCGAGCAGCGCCGCCGCGCGCGCCCGCGCCGCATAAGCGCCGATTTCCTCCATGCGCGCATGCAGTTCGGCGATACGCATACCATCATGGGCGCGCCCGGCCACGGCCAGCGCGGCCTCGATGCGGCGCAATTCGTCATCGCCATCGAGCACATAGTCGATCGCCGCCTGCGGCAAGGCCGGCGTTTCCTGCGCGACATGAGCAATCACCCAACCGGACGGCAACTCCAGGTCTCCCCGGTCGGGAAGCAACTGGCCGCGCAAAAGCGCGAACAGGCTCGACTTGCCGCAACCGTTGGCGCCGGTGAGGCCCACCTTCCAGCCGGGGAAAATCTGTAGCGAAACCCCGTCGATCAGGGTGCGCGCGCCACGAACAAGGCGCAGGTCACGAAAACAAATCACGCTGGAAACACGCAAGAAATGGAAAGGACGCTATTCTACGTATATCCAACACCCCTCGCGCCGCCGCTGTCCGCATGTCTATCCGTCCGATTTCCCGTTTTCCGCTCCGCGCCCTGATCTGCGGATGCCTTGCCGCGTTCGCCATCCCGTCCAGCGCCGAAGACGGCGGCGCGCCGCCCGAGACGCCCCCTGCCCTCGCCACATCTGTTCCGGCCGGCACACCGGCGGATGCCGTAAATACACCCGAAGCCGCTCCCGCCCCCGGCATCGCCGAGTTGCGCGACCAGGCCGAACGCCTGCGCGCGGAAGCCGACGCCGCCTACCGGACAACGGAAGCGGCATGCTATCGCCGCTTCCTCGTCAATCGCTGCATCGACAACGCCAAATCCGAACGCCTGACCGTCGTCCGCCGCGCCCGCGCCCTGGAAGCCGAAGCGCATCGCCTGGAGCTTGCCGAACGCAACCGCCTCGCCGCCGAAGTAGCGGAAAAAGCCGATTCCCTCGGCATCGAAGAGCGCCCGACAACGGCCTCCCCGCCCGCGCAGGATGCCGCCGCCTCCACACCCGCCCCGCGCGCGAACGCGCGCGCGCCGCGCAAACGCGCGCCGTCCGCAACGGGAAACGCCAACGGAAGCGCGAAAAAACGCGCTGAAGCCGCTCGCCGCGCCGAAGCCGCCCGCAAGGAACGTGAACGCTACGACGCCCGTATTCGTGAATACGAAGAAAAGAAAGCGCGCGACGCGAGTGGGCGCTGAAGACCGGCGATTTCCCGGAACCAACGACTTCCCGGAAGCGGCGGCAAACGGCAACGGCTGATCGTTACATGACGGCGGCTTCGGAAAGCTCGTCGTGGTCGAACACCAGTTTGATTTTCTCGTTATCGGGGTCGATGTCGATCGTGATCTTGCCGCCGCTGGCGAGCCGCCCGAACAGCAGTTCGTCGGCCAGCGCGGCGCGGATCATGTCCTGGATCAGCCGCGCCATGGGCCGCGCGCCCATGAGCGGATCGAAGCCCTTTTTGGCCAGCCAGGACTTGAGCGCATCGGTGAATTGCGCATCGACTTTCTTCTCGTGAAGCTGCGCTTCGAGCTGCATCAGGAACTTTTCGACCACCTTGAGGATGATTTCGCTGTCGAGCGCGTTGAACGAGATGATGGCGTCGAGCCGGTTGCGGAATTCGGGGGTGAAGATGCGCTTGATCTCGCTCATTTCGTCGCCCGCCTCCCGCCGCGCCGAGAAACCCATGACTGATTTCTGCATGGCTTCCGCCCCGGCGTTGGTGGTCATTATCAGGATCACGTTGCGGAAATCGGCCTGCCGTCCGTTGTTGTCGGTCAGCGCGCCGTGATCCATGACCTGGAGCAGGATGTTGTAGATGTCCGGGTGGGCTTTTTCGATTTCGTCGAGCAACAGCACGCAATGCGGTTTCTTGGTGATCTGCTCGGTGAGCAGCCCGCCCTGGTCGAAGCCGACGTAACCCGGCGGCGCGCCGATCAGGCGGCTGACCGCGTGGCGTTCCATGTATTCGGACATGTCGAAGCGCAGCAGTTCGATGCCCAGGGTATAGGCGAGCTGGCGGGCGACTTCGGTCTTGCCGACGCCGGTCGGGCCGGAAAAAAGGAAGGAACCGATCGGCTTTTGCGGGTTGCCAAGCCCCGAGCGCGACATTTTGATCGCTTTTGCCAGCGCATGGATGGCGGCGTCCTGTCCGAATACGACGTTCTTGAGATCGCGGTCGAGCGTCCGCAATGAGGCGCGATCGTCCTGCGATACGTTGCGCGGCGGAATGCGGGCGATCCTGGCGACGGTCTCTTCGATGTCGCTCTTGCCGATGGTTTTCTTTTGCCGCGATTTGGGCAGGATGCGCTGCGCCGCGCCAGCTTCGTCGATGACGTCGATGGCCTTGTCGGGCAGGTGGCGGTCATTGATGTATTTGGCTGATAGTTCGGCGGCGCTGGCAAGGGCCGACTGCGAGTATTTGATGCCGTGGTGTTCCTCGAAGCGGGTTTTCAGGCCTTTGAGGATCTCGATGGTTTCGGCGACCGAAGGTTCGATGACGTCGATTTTCTGGAAGCGCCGTGAAAGGGCGTGGTCCTTCTCGAAAATCTGGCGGAACTCGATGTAGGTCGTCGCGCCGATGCACTTCAACTGACCGGCGGAAAGCGCCGGCTTCAGCAGGTTGGACGCGTCCAGCGTACCGCCCGAGGCGGCCCCCGCGCCGATCAGGGTATGGATTTCGTCGATGAACAGGATGGCGTTCCTGTTTTCGAGCAATTGCTTCAGCACGGCTTTCATGCGTTGCTCGAAGTCGCCGCGATATTTGGTGCCGGCCAGGAGCGCGCCCATGTCGAGGGCGTAGACCTGCGCATGTTCGAGGATTTCGGGCACCCGTTTGTCGACGATGCGGTGGGCCAGCCCTTCGGCGATGGCGGTCTTGCCCACGCCCGCCTCGCCGACCAGTAGCGGATTGTTCTTGCGCCGCCGGCACAGGGTCTGGATGACGCGCTCGACTTCCTTGTCGCGCCCGATCAATGGGTCGATCTTGCCTTGCAGGACTTGCTGGTTGAGGTTGTGGGTATAGGTTTCGAGTACGCTGGCGCGGTTTTTTTCTTCCTGCTCCTGTTCGGCGGGCTCCGACTCGCCGCGGTTCGAGCTCGCCGCGCCGTCCTGGTGTGTCTTGGCGATACCGTGGGAGATGAAGTTCACCACATCGAGGCGGGAAATGTTCTGCCGCTGGAGGAAAAAGACGGCGTGCGAATCCTTTTCGCCGAAGATGGCGACCAGCACGTTGGCGCCGTTGACTTCTTTCTTGCCGGACGATTGCACATGCAGGATGGCGCGCTGGATGACGCGCTGGAAGCCCAGCGTGGGCTGGGTCTCGATCTCGTCGTTGCCGCCGATCCTTGGCGTGTGCTCGCTGATGAACTGGATCAGGTCGCGGCGCAGTTCGTCTGTATTGACCGCGCAGGCGCGCAATACCCCGGCGGCGGAAGGGTTGTCGAGCAACGCGAGCAGCAGGTGTTCAACGGTAATGAATTCATGGCGCTTTTGCCGCGCCTCGACAAAGGCCATGTGCAGGCTGACTTCAAGCTCTTGCGCGATCATTCGTTTTCCTCCATCACGCATGCCAACGGATGCTGGTGTTGGCGAGCATAGGATACGACCTGCTCGACCTTGGTCGCCGCCACGTCCTTGGTAAAAACGCCACACATTCCCAGTCCTTCCACGTGGACCTGAAGCATGATGCGCGTGGCGCGCTCGTGATCCATGCCGAAATATCTTTGCAGGACGGCAACGACGAAATCCATCGGCGTGAAGTCGTCGTTGAGCAGGAGCACCCTGTAGAGCGGCGGCAAGCGAGTGCCTGCGCGCGCGGCCTCCAGTACGGAGCTGTCTTGTTTATGGGTGGTAGTCATGCAAATGATTTTAATCGACCCGGCGGGGCGTTTGACAGGTACGACCCCCCGGAAGGAGAGCTTCAGGAGACAATCGGCGGCGTTTCGGTCACGACATGATTCTGGAAGCCGGAAGTATGCCCGAGCAGTTCAGGAAATGAGCCATGGTACCTTGCGGCAGGCGTTGCTGTTGCATCGATAACGCAAATATGGATGGATTCGCGCATTTGCCGTTGACGCTGCGTGGTCAAATGCGTAAAAACAACAGTGTGTGTAAATCACATTCCGTTACGGAGCGTCGAGCAGGGAGCGGATGAGGCTTGTCCGGTAAAGTCCCGTGTGCGGCGTAGCCGTCCGGATGTCCGATGAACGCACTGGCCGGGAGGATCCCGGGCTTGTACCGAGTTATTTTGAGGAACGAAGTAATATGGCAACTGGCACTGTCAAATGGTTCAACGATTCCAAGGGGTTTGGCTTCATCACGCCCGACGATGGAGGCGAGGACTTGTTCGCGCATTTTTCCGCTATCAACATGGGCGGCTTCAAAACCTTGAAGGAAGGCGAGAAAGTCTCTTTTGATGTCACGCAGGGGCCGAAAGGCAAGCAGGCGTCGAATATCCAGCGCGCTTGACGGCGGCGCGGCGCGCGGCTTGTGCTCCAAACGCGAAAACCCTCGGGAATGAGGGTTTTTCTGTTTTCTCTGTGCCTTGGTTCGGGATCAGTTTGTATCGGGCGCGGGCGTTTCCGCTGTCTGGCGCAGGCGGATGTGCAGTTCCCGTAACTGTTTTTCGTCGACCGCGCTTGGCGCGCTGGTCAGCAGACACTGGGCGCGCTGGGTTTTGGGGAAAGCAATGACGTCGCGGATCGATTCGGCGCCGCTCATCATCGTCACGACCCGGTCGAGTCCGAAAGCCATTCCGCCATGCGGCGGCGCGCCGAACCTGAGCGCATCGAGCAAAAAACCGAATTTGGTCCGCTGTTCTTCCTGGCCGATGTCGAGCGCATCGAACACCGCCGACTGGATGTCGGCGCGGTGGATGCGGATTGAACCGCCGCCGATTTCCCAGCCGTTCAGCGCCAGATCGTAGGCCTTGGCGAGGCATGCGCCGGGATCGGTCTTCAGTAGCGCGACATGCTCGTCTTTCGGACTGGTGAAAGGATGATGGCAGGCGGCCCAGCGCTTGTTTTCTTCGTCGTACTCGAACATCGGGAAATCGACCACCCATACCGGCCGCCAGGCTTCGCCGGTCACGAACCCCTTTTCGTGCCCGAGCTTGATGCGTAGCGCACCCAATGCGTCGTTGACCACCTTGACCTTGTCGGCGCCGAAGAACACGAGATCGCCGGACTGCGCGGCGGTGCGTTCGAGAATGGCGCGCAGCGCGGTCTCGTGCAGGTTCTTGACAATGGGAGATTGCAGGCCGTTTTCGTTCGGCTGGGCTGCGTCGTTGACTTTGATATAAGCCAGGCCTTTCGCGCCATAGATGCCGACGAAACGCGTGTATTCGTCGATTTCGCCCCGGGTGAGACCGGCTCCGCCGGGCACGCGCAACGCCGCGACGCGCCCGCCGGAATTGGCCGGGCCGGCGAATACCTTGAAAGCGACATCCTTGACCGCATCGGTCACTTCGGTGAGTTCGAGCGTCACGCGCAGGTCCGGCTTGTCGGAACCGTAACGGCGCATGGCTTCGGCGTAGGTGATGCGCGGAAAAGGATCGGGCAGGTCGACGGCAAGCGTTTCCCTGAATACGGAACGCACCATTTTCTCCATCAGGGAAATGATGCCGTCTGTGTCGAGAAAGGAGGTTTCGATGTCGACCTGTGTGAACTCGGGTTGACGGTCGGCGCGCAAATCCTCGTCACGGAAACATTTGGTGATCTGGTAATAGCGGTCGAAGCCCGCCACCATCAAAAGCTGCTTGAACAGTTGGGGCGATTGCGGCAGGGCGAAAAACTGCCCGGCGTGAACGCGCGAAGGCACCAGATAGTCGCGCGCGCCCTCGGGCGTACTCTTGGTCAGCATCGGCGTTTCGATGTCGATGAAGCCATTGCCGTCGAGAAAACGGCGGAAAGCCATCGCCGCCTTGTAGCGCAGCATCAGGTTTTTTTGCATCCGCGGGCGGCGCAAATCAATGACCCTGTGGGTCAGGCGCACCGTTTCGGAAAGGTTGTCGTCGTCGAGCTGGAAGGCGGGCGGAGCCGAGGTATTGAGGATCTCGATGTCGTGGCACAGCACCTCGATTTCGCCGGAGGTCAGATTGGGATTTTCCGTGCCCGCCGGGCGGCGGCGCACCTTGCCGGCAAGTTTCAGACAGAACTCGTTGCGGAGGGATTCGGCGATCCTGAACATGTCCGGGCGGTCCGGATCGCACACGATCTGCGCCAGCCCTTCGCGGTCGCGCAAGTCGATGAAGATGACGCCGCCATGATCGCGGCGGCGGTGCACCCAGCCGCAAAGCGTGACGATCCGATCGAGGTGTGCGGCCGTCACCTGGCCGCAATAATGGGTACGCATGTTGTCGTTGGTTTGTTTATTCGATGATGAGAATGGAGGGTTCCGGCTGGGACGCGGGGGGGGCGACCACGCCCATCGAAATGATGTACTTGAGCGCCTCATCGACGCTCATATCGAGTTCGATGATGTCCGTTGCGGGCAGCATCAGGAAAAAACCGGAGGTGGGATTGGGGGTGGTGGGCACGTAAACACTGACGTATTCACCTTCCAGATGCCGGCTGACGCCGCCGCCCGGCGCGCCGGTCAGGAATGCGATCGTCCATATGCCCTCGCGTGGATATTGCACCAGCAGCGCCTTGCGGAAAGCCTGTCCGCTGCTGGAAAACAGCGTATCGGAAACTTGCTTGACGCTGTAATAGATGGACTTGACCACCGGAATGCGCGCCAGCAATGCTTCCCATGTACGAACGAGCCTTTGCCCAAGAACGTTGGCGCCAATGACCCCCGTGGCGAACAAAATGAAAATGCACAGCACAACCCCCAGGCCGGGAAGATTGAAGCCCAGGACGTTCTGCGGTTGCAGGTGCGCGGGAAGCCATGGCACCACCCAGCCATCGAGCGTGTTGACTATCCATGCCAGCACCGTGAAGGTGATGGACAGGGGAATCCAGATCAACAGGCCGGTGATGAAATATCTCTTCACGCGCAAACCAGGGAAGGGCGGTCAGGATGGATGGCAGGCGCAATTGCCGCCGCAAGGCGGAGTTGCGTTTCCGCCCGCTGCCGCGGGCGCGCTCTTTGCCGCGCCGCCCTTGAAGTCGGTAGCATACCAGCCGCTGCCCTTGAGCTGGAAACCCGCCGCCGAGATTTGCCTAGTGTAATGGTCGCCGCCGCAGGACGGGCAGGTGGTGAGCGCGGCGTCGCTCATTTTCTGCAAATGTTCTTTCTGGAATCCGCAGCTTGTGCAGCGGTACTCATAAATGGGCATGACGACCTCCGAAAGCCAGATGATAAGGAAACGCTGGAGTCTAGCGCAACGCGGAACAGGGAAAAAGCAAACCGTGGAAAAGCGCGCGGCCATGCGCTCCAAATGGGGGCGCGAACGCCTGTTTCAAGAGAGCAAGGTGAAGAGGGGAAAACGGGTATTGATCGTCTCGCCATGAAGCATGGCAATCAGGCCCGCCACGGCAAGGTAAGGCCCAAACGGGATGGGGACGTTGCGCTCATGCCTCTTGAGCGCGATCAATCCGCCCGCGAGCACGGCGCCGGCCAGTGAGGCCAGGAGGATGGTGAGCGGCAGCATTTGCCAGCCCAGCCACGCGCCGATGGCCGCGAGCAGTTTGAAGTCGCCATATCCCATGCCTTCCTTGCCGGTGAGCAGTTTGAAAAGCCAATAGACCGCCCAGAGAAAAAGGTATCCGGCCATGGCTCCGATGACGGCGTCGGCAAGGGACACATAAGTGGCATCCATATTGAAGATCAACCCCAGCCAGAGCAGGGGCTGGGTCAAGCTGTCGGGCAGCAACTGGGTGTCGAAATCAATGAAGGCCAGCGCGATCAACGACCACAGGAAAAACAATGCGCCAACCGTGGCCAGCGTGAAACCGAAACGCCAGGCGGCATATCCGGACAGCGCCGCCGTCAGCGCTTCCACCAGCGGATAACGGCGACTGATGGGAGCATGGCAGTGGCGGCAGCGCCCGCGCAGGCACAAATAGCTCAGCAGTGGAATGTTTTCCAGCGCCGAAATCATGTGGTCGCAGGACGGGCAGCGCGAACGCGGCGAGGCGAGGTTGAAGCGCTCGGTTTGCGGGATGGCTTCGCCGCGCAAGGCGGCGGCTTCGGCCTGCCACTCGCGCTCCATCATCCTGGGCAGGCGATGGATGACGACATTGAGAAAACTGCCGATGAACAGGCCGAGCAGGGTGGCGAGCGGGACGAAAATAACGGGAGCGCTGAACAAGTGGAGCATGTAGACACGACACCGCCGCCGCCCGGGCGGGCAGCGGCGGAAAAAGGAAAGGAGATATCACATGGCGGCGCCGAGCTTGAAAATCGGCAGGTACATGGCAATGACCAAGCCGCCAATGACCGTCCCCAGGAAAACCATGATAAGGGGTTCGAGCAAGGTGGACATGGAGGAGACCGCTTCGTCGACTTCACGATCGTAGAAATCGGCCACCTTGGCGAGCATGGTATCGAGTTGCCCGGATTCTTCGCCGATCGACACCATTTGCACGACCATGGTCGGGAATACGTTCGAATTCTGCATGGACATGTTCAGGCTGAGGCCCGTGCTGACCTCATTCTGGATGCCGCGCGTGGCGACTGAATATACATGGTTCCCCGAGGCGCCGCCCACCGAATCCAGCGCTTCGACCAGCGGCACCCCCGCGGAAAACATCGTCGACAGCGTCCGCGACCAGCGCGCGATGGTGCCCTTGCGCACGACTTCGCCAATGACCGGCAGTTTAAGCAAGGTGCGGTCGACGGCAATCTGCATGGGGAGGGATCGCTTGTATGCCATGATGGTGCCAATGACGGCGGCGATCACGAAAGCCGCGATCAGCGGGCCATGTTCGACGACGAAGTCGGATATCCCGATCACCGCCAGCGTCGGCGTCGGCAACTCGGCCCCCAGATTGGCGAACACATCCTTGAATACGGGAATGACCTTCACCATGATTATGGCGATGACCAGTGTGGCGACGACGATGACGGCGCTCGGGTAGAACAGCGCCGACTTGATCTTGCCCTTGATGGCGAGGATCTTTTCCTGATAGGTCGCAAGACGGTCGAGAACCGTGTCGAGAATACCGGCCTGTTCGCCTGCCGCGATCAGGTTGCAGAACAGCTTGTCGAAATGTACCGGGAATCTGGAAAACGCCTGCGACAGGCTGGAGCCGGCTTCGACTTCGTTGCGGACCTCGTTGAGCAGCCGGCTCAGGCCCGGATTGCTGGAACCCCTGATGCCGATATCGAAAGCCTGGAGCAAGGGCACCCCGGATCGCATCATCGTCGCCAGTTGCCGGGTAAACAATGCGATGTCCTTGCCGCTTACTCTGTGCCCGCGCGCCATCGCCTGCCTTTTGATCTTGGTGGCGACGACCCCCTGGCGGCGCAGGGTGACCTTGACCACCGAGTCGCTCACGGCCCGCATCTCGCCGCGAATGAGCTTGCCCGCTTTGTCCTTGCCTTCCCAGACATAGAGACTCTCTTTTGCCCCGCCTTGCGGGTGGCGGGCTCCGCCTTGCGGACGGCGGGCGGATCGGGATACTGCTGCGGATGCTGTTGCCATGGGACGATTCCTTGTGCGATAGATACCGTATGATCGATTATTCATTGGTGGCGGCGATGACTTCCTCGAGGGAAGTGACGCCCTGACGGACTTTGAGCAAACCGGAGCGGCGCAGGTCGTTTACGCCGTTTCTTTCAGCCAGGGCGGCAATGTCCATCGAGTTGCCTCCCGTCATGATAACGTGGGAAATCTCGTCCGTGACCGGCATGACCTGATAAATGCCGACACGTCCCTTGTAACCGCTGCCCTTGCAGCGTTCGCAACCCGCCGGACCATAAGGCTGCCAACTGCCATCGATCTCGTCTTCGTGAAAGCCCGCCTGCAAGAGCGCCTCGATCGGGATGTTCGTCGGTTTCTTGCATGAACACAAGCGGCGCGCGAGGCGCTGCGCGGTGATCATGATGACCGACGAGGCAATGTTGAATGGCGCGACGCCCATGTTCTTGAGGCGCTCGAGCGTGGTCGGCGCATCGTTCGTGTGTACCGTGGACAGCACGAGGTGCCCGGTCTGGGCGGCCTTGATCGAGATTTCGGCGGTTTCGAGATCGCGGATTTCACCGACCATGATCACATCCGGATCCTGGCGCAGGAAGGAACGCAGCGCCGAAGCGAAAGTCAAGCCGGCCTTTTCGTTGACGTTGACCTGGTTGATGCCGGCGAGGTTGATTTCCGCCGGATCCTCGGCGGTCGAAATATTGACGCCCGCCTTGTTGAGGATGTTGAGACAGGTATAGAGCGAAACCGTCTTGCCCGAGCCGGTCGGCCCGGTGACGAGAATCATGCCGTAAGGGCGCGCGATCGCATCGAGCAACACTTGCTTCTGATCCGGCTCGTAGCCGAGCGCATCGATGCCAAGCATGGCCGAACTCGCATCGAGGATACGCATGACGATTTTCTCGCCATGCAGCGTCGGCAGGGTCGATACCCGGAAGTCGATGGCCTTGCCCTTGGAGAGCACGAGTTTCGTCCGTCCGTCCTGCGGGATGCGCTTTTCGGAAATATCCAGCCGCGAGATGATCTTGATCCGCGAGGCGATCTTCTCCTTCAGCGCCAGCGGCGGCTGGGCCACCTCGCGCAATATGCCATCCGTCCGGACGCGAATACGATAATATTTTTCGTAAGGCTCGAAATGGACGTCGGAAGCGCCCTCATTGATCGCGTCGACCAGTACTTTCTGGATGAACTTGACGATCGGCGCATCCTCGACGTCGGTCGTGGCTTCGTCCGAATCCGAGGCGAGCGAGGCTTCCAGCGCGCCCAACTCGTCCTCGGCGTTCAATTGTTCCAGCATCTCCTTGTCCGAAGCCGCCAGTTGATCGACGAGTCTGCCGAGCTTGTCGACTTCGGCGATGACGAGTTCGAGCTGCATGCCAGTCTGGAAGCGGATCTCGTCGAACACGCGCATGTTCGACGGATCGGCGACGGCCAGCGCCAAACGGGTCGGGCTGGAATGCTGGGCCAGCGCGACGACCTGATGCTTGCGCACCAGATTGGAATCAATGACGTTCTTGGGCAGGAACTCGCGATCGACGGCGGAAAGATCGATCAGCGGATAACCGAAAGTCTCGGAAGCGAACTGGGCAATGGCGAACGCGTTCAACAGCCCGCGCTGCACCACTTCATGCAAAAATGCATTCGCCGTTCCATTGCTGGCCACGCATGCAACCGCATCCGCCTCGGACAAACGTTTTTTCTGGATGAGTGCCCGGGCGAGCCCGCTCAGCGCGGTTTGTGGATTAGCTGCCATATTTCCCGCTCAATGTCTCTAGGTTGAACCCGACAAAGAGCGATCTTGCCCGCGAAGCGCCGGCTTGTAAAGGGATTGTGCCAAAATGAACGCGCCGCGCGCGCCGCGCCCATCCCGCTTTACCTGTGCAACAGGACTTCCAGCACGAAGCGGCTGCCGACGTAGGCCAGCATCAGGGCGATGAACCCCGCCAGCATCCAGCGCAGGGCGGTGCGGCCACGCCAGCCGCGGAAACGGCGGCCGATGAGGAGCACGCCGAACAGCAGCCACGATACGGCGGCGAACACGGTCTTGTGATCGAACCGGAACGCCGTGCCGAACAGGCTTTCCGTAAATACCGCTCCTGTAACCAATGTCAGCGTGAGCAGCACGAAAGCAACGCCGATCAGGCGAAAAAGCAACGCCTCCATGGTCAGCAGCGGCGGCAGATTCGCCAGCGCCCTGGAAAAACGGGCGTGGTGCAATTGCCGGGCCGCCACCGCCATCAGCATCGCATGCAGGGCGGCGAGCATGAACAGGCCATAGGCGAGCATGGCGATGACGAAATGGACGCGGAAAACCGGCGAAGGAATATTCGGCAGCGTGTGCGTGCCGGGAAACAGCGCCGGCAGCACACTCGCCAGCATCCCCGCCGGCAGCGCGATGGCGCGCAGGCCATCGAGCCGGGCATACAGCGTCTCCACCCAATAAAAGCAAATCGCCAGCCACACGGTGAGCGAGAGGGCGACGCTGAAGCCGAAGCGCATTTCGCCGCCCGGGAAAATCGCCTCATGCAGCGCGAATCCATGTACGCACAAGGCAAGCGCCAGCAGCCCGCGCTCGGGACGCGCCATGCCGCTCGTCCGCCCATCCGGCGGGGAACCGGCGACGGATCGCGCGCGCCAGCAATAAAGCCCGAGACCGGCATAAAATGCGGCGGAGAAGAGATGAAGTAGAATTGGCTTCATAACAGCGCCCCAGTTTACCCCATCCCTCAAACCAAATAACCCGCCCGAAAGGCCCCCGGAAAAACATGCTTGACAATCTCACTCAACGCCTGTCGAAAGTCGTCAAAACCTTGCGTGGACAGGCCCGCCTCACCGAGGACAACATCCAGGAAGCCATGCGCGAAGTGCGCATGGCGCTCCTCGAAGCCGATGTGGCCCTGCCGGTCGTCAAGGAATTCATCGCCAGAGTCAGGGAAAAAGCCGTTGGGCAAGAAGTCGTCGCCTCGCTCACCCCCGGGCAGGCGCTCGTCGGCGTCGTGCATGATGAACTGCGCGCGCTCATGGGCGGCGCGCACCAAGGGCTGGACCTCGCCGCGCAGCCCCCGGCGGTCGTACTGATGGCCGGCTTGCAAGGCGCGGGCAAAACCACCACCACCGGCAAACTGGCCCGCCTGCTGCGCGAAGAACAGAAAAAGAAAGTGCTGGTCGTCTCCGCCGACATCTACCGCCCCGCGGCCATCGAACAATTGCAAACCGTGGCGGCACAGGCCGGGGCCGATTTCTTTCCCTCGGACACGGGGCAGCGTCCGGTCGACATCGCGCTGGCCGCGCTCGACTTCGCGCGCAAGCATCACCACGACGTACTGCTCGTCGACACCGCGGGCCGGCTGGCGATCGACGCGGTGATGATGGACGAAATCCGCGCCCTGCACGCGGCGCTCGACCCGGTCGAAACCCTCTTCGTCGTCGACGCCATGCTTGGACAGGACGCCGTCAACACCGCGCGCGCCTTCAACGAAGCACTGCCGCTCACCGGCGTGGTACTGACCAAACTCGACGGCGATTCACGCGGCGGCGCGGCGCTGTCGGTGCGTCACGTTACCGGCAAACCGCTGAAATTCGCCGGTGTCGGCGAAAAGCTCTCCGGCCTCGAACCCTTCCATCCCGATCGCATGGCGAGCCGCATCCTTGGCATGGGCGACATCCTCGGGCTGGTCGAAGATGCCCGCCGCCGCGTCGACGAGGAAAAAGCGGTCGAACTCGCGCACAAACTCAAGAGCGGCAAGGGGTTCGACCTCAACGACTTCAAGATGCAGATCACCCAGATGCGCAAGATGGGCGGCCTCTCCTCCCTGCTCGACAAACTTCCGGCGCAATTCGCCCAGGCCGCCGGGCAATTGCAGGGCGGCGTCGAAGAAAAAAAGATCGCCCGCATAGAAGGCATCATCAACTCCATGACCCCGCGGGAACGCGCCCGCCCCGAAATCCTCAAGGCCAGCCGCAAGCGGCGCATCGCCGCCGGCGCGGGCGTTTCGGTACAAGAAGTCAACCGCCTGCTCAACCAGTTCGAGCAAACGCAGAAAGTCATGAAACACTTCGCCAAGGGCGGCGTCGCCAAGATGATGCGCAGCATGAAAGGCATGATGTCAGGCATCCCCGGCCTGCGCTGAAACAAAACAATGCATAACATCCTGCTTGCCCTGGGGCGTTCGCTGCGCAGCCTGCTGCGCTTCGACATTTTCGGACACCTCATCTGGCCGGGGATCGTCTCCGCGCTACTGTGGATCATCGTAGCCATCCTGTCATGGGCGGCGCTGGTCGACAACATCATGAACCGGCTCGGAGAAGCGGGCTGGGGTCTTGGCGACATCATCAGCGCCTCGGCGATCGTGACGGGCTTCGTGCTCATCATGGTCAAGATCGTGGTGGCGCTCGCCTTCGTGCCGCTTTTCTACGTCACCTCGGCGGCGCTCGTCGCACTGGTGGCCCTGCCGATGATGCTCGACCGCGTCGCGCAGCGCGATTACACCGACCTCGAACAGCGCCATGGCGGCTCCAACGCGGGCAGTATCGCCAACACCCTGCTGGCGCTCCTGTGGTTCGCGCTCATCATCCTCGCCTCGCTGCCGCTGTGGCTGATTCCCGGCGTCGCGCTGATCGCGCCGATACTTGCCATTGGCTGGCTCAACCAGCGCATCTTCGGCTACGACGCCCTGATGCGCCACGCCGACCGTGACGAACTCATCCGCCTGCGCAAGGAACAATACCCTTCGCTGCTGCTGCTCGGCGGCGCCACCACGCTGCTCGCTTACGTACCGGTGCTGAACATCATCGCGCCCGCCCTGTCCGGCCTCGCCTTCGTCCACTTCCTGCTCGAAGCCCTGCGCCGCGAACGTGGCGTGAATCTCCCCGCCCCCGGCGGCGGCGCGCCGTCCAGCCCGCCAAGGCTCCCGCCGTCCCCGCCGCCCCCCACATCATGATGAGGAATGCCCCATGAGAATACTTCATACCATGCTGCGCGTCGGCGACCTCGAACGCTCGATCGGCTTTTACACCAAAGTGCTCGGCATGCATCTGTTGCGGCGGCAAGACTACCCCGACGGCAAATTCACCCTCGCCTTCGTCGGCTACCAGGACGAAGCCGACGGCGCGGTGATCGAACTCACCTATAACTGGGGCGTCGATCGCTACGAGCCGGGCGCCGGCTACGGCCACATCGCGCTCGAAGTCGACGATGCCCAAAAAGCCTGCGACGACATCCGCGCGCGCGGCGGCAAGATCGTGCGCGAAGCCGGACCGATGAAGCACGGCGCCACGATCATCGCATTCGTCGAAGACCCGGACGGATACAAAGTAGAGTTGATCCAGAGTGTCGCCCGCTTGGGACCATCATCGTAAGTCTTCATCGACGAAACTTATAGATTGATTGGGCAGAACCTGACGGCAAGCGTTTCCGGCACTTCGGGCGCTGTGACAGGGATATCGTCCATCCTTCACGATCTGGTGGCCGATCTTGCCCAGGAACTTGGGCTTTTGGAGAGCGATATGGATGTTTATTTCCCGGTTGACCTGGAATCAGGAAGTGTTCCCATGGCGGTTGTTGCTTCCGCTGCCAAATCATCAGAACATGTCTTTGGAGTATGCCGTCCTGTGACAATGAACAGCTTTACGACAGATGCTTTTGGGGTGATGGCGCAGAGTTATCTAATGAAGCGTGGTAAAGATCCAATGGAAGTCGATATCTCAAAAGTATCGATAAAGCTCATTAGCATTGTCAAGCAGCCCGAGCACGGCCAGTTTGTCATGCTAGAAGGCGAATACGGTAGCGCGAAATATACCCCGGACAAAGGCTATCTTGGCAAAGATCGTGTTGAAGTCATTGTTTCAGTCGGCGATGAGATCATCCGGATTGTTTGTGATTTTGTTGTCCAGCAAAAGGCGACGGATTCATTGGAATTGGGGGGGGCTGAGTGGAATGAGCTTTGTCCGAAAGGAATTGGATGGATCATTTCCGAACTTTCGGCTGAAGACTATCCTGACCTCGCCAACTGGTACGGAGCCGCTTCCCTGCAATCCCTCCTGACCGGCGCGAAAGACGCCCTGACCGGCTTCACCGACCTCAGCGGCGCATCCTTGGGCCAAACCACGGGTTCCCAGATCACCCTGGACGCCGACGCCGCCAGCCACGGCTGGTTCATCGACGCCACCCCGTATCTCAACGAAGAATGGCTGCCGACGAGCAACCCATATGAGTGGCAAGCCAAACCCGGCAGCGAAGCCGAAGGCAAGATGGATTTGCTCTCGGTCCTGCTGCACGAGTACGGCCACGTCCTGGGACTCGAACACAGTGCCGACCAACACGACGCCATGGCCGCCACCCTGCAACCGGGCGTGCGGCGGCATTGAAAGAGGATTCCTTCCTTCCCTTTTTTTATCCAGCGTCGCTTCGCTTCGCATGAAACGAACTGGATTGCCACGTCGATGCGCTCCTCGCAATGACGAGTTCTTCCGATGAACTCCCCTCCCCCGCAAGCGGGGGAGGGGACGGCAGGCGGCTGTGATTGGGGAAAGGGAGGGCTGGCGGTTGTGATTGGGAGAGGGTCATGTCGGCAAAGCGCCGTCGTTGCGATGAACCTTCCCTCCCCCGCTTGGCGGGCGAGAGGGTGGCCGAAGGCCGGGAGAGGGCTTCCAACCATGCGGAGCGCAGCGACGCTGGATAAAAAGGGGCGAAGTATCGGCAAGGCGCTTGTCGCCGCGACAGTCCTCCCCCCTTCGTCATTGCGAGGAGCGAAGCGACGCGGCAATCCAGTTCCAACCAACCGGAGCGCAGCGACGCTGATTTTTTGGCGGCAGGGAATGGACGGGCGTCCCGCTCCTCTTCCCTTTTATCCAGCGTCGCTTCGCTCCGTATGGAACGAACTGGATCGCCGCGTCGCGGCGCTTTTCGCAATAATGTGACGAATGTTGTATTACACGCCATCCGTCACTATAATCTGCCCGCGCATCGGTTTCGCCCCAGGTTTCCCGAGGTTGGAGACGGCAATCCGCCCCTTACGGGGAAGAGGCGTCGTGGTCATGGTGCGCGCCTGCTTCCAAAG
>JAIRLA010000281.1 GCA_031259795.1 Azoarcus sp. | reverse complement strand
TTGGCGGTGGGGTAGGGATGGGCGTTTTGTTCCTTCGTTCCTTCTCTTGATAATGAGCGGCGCTGCGCGCCGGATGGTTGGAAGCCCTCTCCCGGCGTTCGGCCACCCTCCCCCGCAAGCGGGGGAGGGGAGGTCATCGCAACAACAGCGCTTTGCCGACGTGACTATCTCTCAACCACAGCCGCTGGCCGTTCCCTCCCCCGCTTGGCGGGCGAGAGGGTGCCCCGTCAGGGGCGGGAGAGGGTTTTCTTCCATACGGAGCGTATCGACGCTGTTTTCTTTGTGGTGGGGCACGGACGGGCGTCCCGTCGGGAGAACTCGTCATTGCGAGGAGCGAATCGACGTGGCAATCCGGTTCCATCCATGCGGAGCGCAGCGACGCTGATTTTATTCAGCGGCGGTTCAAGGCGAGCCTGTTGGAATGGATTCCAGATCCGATCCCTGATCCCCGATGGCGCGCAGCGTCAGTACTTGCCAGCCATGTGTCCGCGCGTATTCGTGCAGGATGTTGTCCGGGTCGACGGCCACGGGATGGGTGACGCGCTGCAATAGCGGCAGGTCGTTGTGCGAGTCGCTGTAGAACCAGCTTTGCTCGAAGCAGGCGAGATTCGATCCGAGCGATTCCAGCCAGGATTCGACGCGCGCGACTTTGCCCGCCTGATAGGCGGGAATGCCGCGCGGTTTGCCGGTGAAGACGCCGTTTTCTTGTGCCGGGATGGTGGCGATGAGGTGGGCGATGCCGAATTCGCGCGCGATGGGGGCGGTGACGAAGCTGTTGGTGGCGGTCACGAGGGCGGTGAGCGCGCCGCGCCGCAAGTGTTCGTCTACGCGGGCGCGGGCGGCGGGATGGATCATTGGCCGGATGTGGCGCGCCATGTATTCGCGGTGCCAGGCATCGAGCCGGGCGCGCGGGTAGCGGGCGAGGGGCGCGAGCTGGAAGTCGAGGAATTCGTGGATGTCCAGCGTGCCGGATTTGTATTGCTCGTAAAAGACGTCGTTGCGTTTTCCTTGCGCGGCGTCATCGAGCACGCCTTCTTCTATCAGGAATTGTGTCCAGGCAACGTCGGAGTCGCCGGCAAGCAGGGTATTGTCGAGGTCGAAAAGCGCGAGTTCCATGTGCGGGGGATGGTATGGGGTGGGGTGGGAGTCAGTGGATGCCCCGTTTGGCGGGGTGGCGGGGTTCCGGGCCAGTAGCCGCCCGCGAATGCGACGGTCAGTGGATGCCTCGTTTGGCGGGGTGGCCGGGTTTTTGTTTCTTTCAGGTCAGGGGGCGGCGCGAACCCGGAACGCGATGTGCCGCGCCATGGGCGGGAATTTTGTGGCGACATTATCCGCCGTTCGTCCCCTCATAGAGAGGGACAATGAGGAATTGTACGCATTGCCAGCCGATCGCCGTCAAGATTACTATACGAAACAATCGTAGTGCACAGACAGGAGGAGAAATGGACAGTGCCCGCCGGGCTTTTTTGCTCGGTCGTCGCCCGCGCCAGTCCGCCGCGCCCTTTCGCCCGCCCTGGGCCGTGGATGAGGCGGTTTTTCCCCAAGCCTGCCAGCGTTGCGGCGAGTGCGTCGCGGCCTGTCCGACGGGTTTGCTTGTGCACGGCGCGGGGGGATTCCCCGAGGCCGATTTCTCGCGCGGGCATTGCACATTCTGTACGGACTGCGCCCGCGCCTGTATGGCGGCGGCGCGTTCAGCCGCTGCTCGTCGCCAGCCCGCCTTGCGCTTTTCTCCCGATCTTCCGCCCTGGGCGCTCGTGGCCGCGATTGGCGCGGCCTGCCTGCCCGGGCGGGGCGTGCTCTGCCGTTCCTGTGACGAGCATTGCGAAGCCGGCGCCATTCGTTTTTCCCCCCGGCCCGGCCATCCGGCGCGGCCAGATATCGAGACATCTTCATGCACGGGATGCGGTGAGTGCGTGGCGGTTTGTCCGGCGCAGGCCATTGCCATGCAGCCGGACGCCGCGCCGCCGCGCGCCGCCCGCGCCTCTTCTTCCTGAAAGGAAACCGCCCGTCCATGAAAATCGTCAGTCTCGTGCTCAAGTTCCTGCCCCGCCACGCCGCCGAAATACAAAAGGCGGTGGAGGCTGTTCCCGGCGCCAGTGTGGCGGCCGACAGCGGCGACGGACGGATGATCGTCTTGCTGGAAGACGGCCCCGGTTACGCTGTCTCCGACTCTATCCTGCAAGTTCACTACGTGGCGAACGTCATGTCCGTCACGCTTTCCTATGAATATTCTGATGAGACGTTTACGCCAGAGGAGGCTTGATATGTCCATGGATCGTCGTGATTTTCTGAAAACCCAGGCTATCGCCGCGGCAGCGACTGCCGCCGGGATGTCGCTTCCGGCCGTCGCCGCCGCCGCCGCGCCCGCCGACAAGAGCGTCCGCTGGGACAAGATTCCCTGCCGCTTCTGTGGCACGGGCTGTTCGGTGCTGGCGGGCGTGCAGGATGGCAGGCTCGTCGCCACGCAGGGCGATCCGGATGCGCCGGTGAATCGCGGCCTGAATTGTATCAAGGGCTATTTTTTGTCCAAGATCCTGTACGGCAAGGACAGGCTCACGCAGCCGTTGTTGCGCAAGACAAACGGCAAGTACGACAAGACAGGCACGTTCACGCCGGTGTCGTGGAAGGAGGCGTTCGATGTCATGGCGGAAAAATGGAAGGACGCCTTGAAGACCGCCGGCCCCGCTTCCGTCGCCATGTTCGGCTCCGGGCAATGGACGATCTGGGAGGGTTATGCCGCCGCCAAGCTGTGGAAAGCGGGCTTCCGCTCCAATAATCTCGATCCGAACGCCCGTCACTGCATGGCTTCCGCCGTGGTCGGCTTCATGCGGACGTTCGGCATCGACGAGCCGATGGGTTGTTACGACGACATCGAGAACGCCGACGCTTTCGTGCTCTGGGGTTCGAACATGGCCGAGATGCACCCGGTGCTGTGGGCGCGCGTCACCGACCGCCGCCTGACGCACGAAAAGAGCGAAGTCCATGTGCTGTCGACGTTCGAGCACCGTTCTTTCGAGCTGGCCGACAATGCGATGATTTTCCAGCCGCAGACCGATCTGGCGATCCTGAATTACATCTGCAATTACATCATCCAGACGAAGCGGGTCGACACGGATTTCGTCAGCAAGCATGTCAATTTCAAGAAAGGCGCCACCGACATCGGTTACGGCCTGCGCCCCAATACGCCGGTCGAGCAGAAGGCCACCAGCAATGGTTACGAAGGCCCCGACGGCAAACCCAAGGGTGACGCGGGCAAGGCCGAACCCATCAGTTTCGAGGAATTCGCCAGGTTCGTTTCCGGATACACCCTGGAGAAAACCGCCGCGCTCTCCGGCGTTCCCGCCAAAAACCTGAAAAGGCTGGCCGAGCTGTACGCCGATCCGAAGAAAAAGGTGGTTTCCTTCTGGACGATGGGCGTCAACCAGCACACGCGCGGCACTTGGGTCAATAACCTGATCTACGACGTGCACTTGCTCACCGGCAAGATTTCCAAGCCCGGCTGCGGCCCCTTCTCGCTCACCGGCCAGCCGTCCGCCTGCGGCACGGCGCGGGAGGTCGGCACCTTCGCGCACCGCCTGCCCGCCGACATGGTGGTTGGCAACCCGGCGCACCGGCAAAAGGCCGAGACGGTCTGGCAGTTGCCGGAAGGCACGATCCCGCCCAAGGTGGGGCTGCACGCCGTGGCGCAAAGCCGCGCCCTGAAGGACGGCAAGCTGAAATGCTACTGGACGTCTACGACCAATAACATGCAGGCCGGGCCGAACATCAACGACGAAATTTATCCCGGCTGGCGCAATCCCAATGCTTTCGTGGTGGTCTCCGATGTCTACCCCACGGTATCGGCGATGGCCGCCGATCTGATCCTGCCTTCGGCGATGTGGGCGGAAAAGGAAGGCGGCTATGGCAATGCCGAGCGGCGCACCCAGTTCTGGCGCCAGCAGGTCGCGCCGCCGGGCGAGGCCCGTTCCGATTTGTGGCAGTACATGGAGTTCTCCAAGCGCTTCAAGGTCGAGGAGGTCTGGCCCGCCGAATTGCTCGACAAGAAACCGGAATACCGGGGCAAGACGCTCTACGATGTGCTCTTCGCCAACAAGGTCGTCAACAAGTTCCCCAAGAAGGAGGCCGCCGCCGTCAATGCGCACGCCATCGGGAACTACACCAACGACGAGACCGAATATTTCGGCTTCTACGTGCAAAAGGGCTTGTTCGAGGAATACGCGGGTTTCGGCAGGGGATTCCACCACGATCTCGCGCCGTTCGACTCTTATCACAAGTCGCGCGGCCTGCGCTGGCCGGTGGTCAATGGCAAGGAGACGCTGTGGCGCTTCCGCGAAGGCTACGACCCCTATGTGTCCAAGGGCGAAGGCTTCAAATTCTATGGACAGAAGGACGGCAAGGCGGTCATTTTCGCGCTGCCCTACCAGCCGCCCGTGGAGGCGCCGGACAAGGAATACGACTTGTGGCTCTCCACCGGCCGGGTGCTCGAACACTGGCACACCGGCTCCATGACGCAGCGCGTGCCCGAACTGCACCGCGCCGTGCCGGAAGCGGTCGTCTTCATGCATCCGGACGACGCCAAGGCGCGCAAACTGCAACGGGGCGCGAAGGTGAAAGTGATTTCCCGCCGCGGCGAGGTCATCTTGCAGGTCGAGACGAAAGGTCGCAATAAACCGCCGCGCGGGCTGGTGTTCGTGCCTTTCTTCGATGAAGCCAAGCTGGTCAACAAGCTCACGCTGGACGCCACTTGCCCGCTGTCCAAGGAAACGGACTTCAAGAAATGCGCGGTCAAGGTCGTGCGCGCCTGATGCGCCCGTCAATCGCGGAACGTCCGAGCGTCAGGGCATGAGCGCCAAGAAATCCACGAGCGCGCCGGAAAGAATCCGGCTTTTCCCGGCGCGCCGCAGATTCCTGGCCGAACTGGCGGGCGCGGCGGGGAGCGGCTGCCTCATGGCGCTGGGCGCGGGGCTTTACGCCAACCAGTCCCGCGCGCTGGGGGCGCAGGCCCTGCGGCCGCCCGGCGCGCTACCGGAAAAGCAATTCCTCGCCGCCTGTACCCGTTGCGGCCTGTGCGTGCGGGATTGCCCTTACGGAACCCTGAAACTCGCCACTCCGGGAGCGCCCGCGCCGACCGGCACGCCGTACTTCACGGCCCGGAGCGTCCCGTGCGAAATGTGCGAGGACATCCCCTGTATCAAGCCCTGTCCCACGGGGGCGCTGGACCCGGCCCTGACCGACATCGCCGGGGCGCGCATGGGGCTGGCGGTGCTGATCGACCAGGAAACCTGCCTCAATTTCCTCGGCCTGCGCTGCGACGTGTGCTACCGCGTCTGCCCGGTCATCGACCAGGCCATCACCCTGGAAAAACAGCACAACGCCCGCTCGGATCGCCACGCCATGCTGCTGCCCACCGTGCATTCGGCGCATTGCACCGGCTGCGGCAAGTGCGAAGCCGCCTGCGTGCTGGCCGAAGCGGCCATCAAGGTGCTGCCCGCCCCGCTGGCGCAAGGCAAGCTCGGCGAGCATTACCGCAAGGGTTGGGAAGAACGGGAAAAACACGGCGGCTCCCTGATCGGCGATCAACTGGAATTGCCCGTGCGCGGGCTGGAAGGCAAGCCTTACGGCGATTCGCGGGTCGACGATACGCCCGCGCCGCCCGCCGAATCCGCTCCGGGCGGCATTGATTCCGGGTGGAAGCCATGAGCGCCGCACGCCTCGGACAGGATGCCATCGCCCGCAAGGGGTGGTTCGCGGCGCACAAGTGGCTGTTGCTGCGGCGCGCCTGCCAGGCGGGCATCCTTGCCCTGTTCCTCGCCGGGCCATGGTTCGGCGTCTGGATCGTCAAGGGCAACCTGTCGTCCAGTCTCACGCTCGATGTCCTGCCCCTCACCGACCCCTACCTGTTGCTGCAAATGCTGGCGGCGGGTTTTGCGCCGGCGGCGACCGCCGTCACCGGCGCGCTCATCGTCGCGGCTTTCTACCTTTTGCTCGGCGGGCGCGTGTTCTGCGCCTGGGTCTGTCCGGTCAACATCATCGCCGACGCCGCCGCCTGGGGACGGCGGCGCCTGGGCATCAAGAGCAGCCGCCCTCCCGACGCCCGCGCCCGTTACTGGCTGCTGGCCGGCACGTTCGTCGCCGCCGCCGCCAGCGGCGCGCTGGCCTGGGAATGGGTCAATCCGGTATCGTTCGCCCATCGCGGCCTGCTTTTCGGCATGGGCGCGGGCCTGTGGTTCCTCGCCGCCGTGTTCTTCTACGATTTGCTGGTCGCCCACCATGGCTGGTGCGGCCATCTTTGCCCGATGGGCGCGTTCTACAGCCTGCTCGGCAAGGCGGCCCTGCTGCGCGTGGCCGCGCCGCGCCGCGCCGCCTGCGACGACTGCATGGACTGCTTCGCCGTTTGCCCCGAACCCCGCGTCATCCGCCCCGCCCTCAAGAAAGCGGGGCAAGAAAGTCCCGTCATTCTCGACACCCTTTGCACGACCTGCGGACGCTGCATCGACATCTGCGGCCAAAGCGTCTTCAGGTTCACCCATCGCTTCGACCAGAGGAGTTCATCATGAAAAACCGTCTCCTGACCCTGTTTTCGGCAACCGCGCTGAGCGCCCTGTTGCTGTCCTGTGCGTTCTTTGCCGGCAAGGATGGCGACGCCGCCGATACCGCCGCCAATGCCCTCGGCGGCTTTGTCGATGACGGCGGCGGCGGCCTTGCCACCTTGCGCGGCGCCCCCATCCCGGCCTCCCTCTCCAGCGCCGACGATGCCCTCAAGAAAGTGGTCGAAAGCGACGTGCTGGAGCGCGACTTCACGCAACAGCCGCCATTGGTGTCGCACCCGGTGGATGACTACGCCGTCACCCTGAATTCCAACAAATGCATGGATTGCCATTCCTGGGAAAACTATCGCCGGGAAAAAGCCACCAAGGTCCCGCAAACCCATTTCCGCACCGCCGACGGACGGGAACTCACCAACCTTGCGGCGCGGCGCTATTTCTGCCTGCAATGCCATGTCCCGCAAATCGACGCCGAGCCGCTGATCGCCAACACCTACCAGCGTCCGACCAAGGCGCGCTGATGCATCGGGGGTCGGGAGACGGATTTCAGTCAGCGGCGCTCACGCGCCGGATGGAAGGACGCCCTCTCCCGCCCTTCGGGCACCCTCCCCCGGGATGGCCATGCCGCTTCGCGTCCCGCAATAATGGTGCCCTGCCTTTCATGACCGTCCCCCAATCACAGCCGCTTGCCGTCCCCTCCCCCGCTTGCCATAGGTATCTACACATCCCCAACCCCCCAGCTGTTCTGCGGATCATGCAGGACGGAATTGGCGAAGCCCCTGAGTTGTGCCGGGGAATAGTGTTCGAGCGTTTCGAGCATGGCCAAGAGCAT
>JAIRLA010000253.1 GCA_031259795.1 Azoarcus sp. | reverse complement strand
CAATGACGATGGGGACCGAAGTCCCCACCGGCTGTCTTGGGTTACAAGGCTTCAGCGGCCCCGGCAATCAGCTTATGCAGCGACTGCGAAACGCTCATCGTTGGCGTTTATGGATTTGCGCGGATTACGTCCGTCGCCTCTCGGGTTGCCTGCTCGCCTTTGCTCGCCCTGTCGAAACCGGGACACCCCCACCGAAACACACCCTCGCGAGTGTGTCTTTCCGGATGTGTTTCGGTGGAGGTGAGGGGAATCGAACCCCTGTCCAGAACGTCTCCAACTCGCCGGAATTACAACCATGGACGTGATTGTGGGGGAAGCGCGCGCGAAATTCAACTGCCCGGATTGGCGCCGGCGCGGAATTTTCGTGCTCCTCCGCCTCACGCGGCGCGCACGGCCTGCATCATGTAATTGACCGAAGTGTCGCGGACGAGACGGTAGGTGCGGTTGCAGGGGTTGTACGACAGGCCGCTCATGGCGGCGGGGGCGAGTCCGGCGGCGCGGCAGGCGCGGGCAAGCTCGGAGGGTTTGAGGAAGCGGGCGTAGTCGTGGGTGCCGCGCGGCAGCAGGTTGAGGAGGTATTCCGCGCCGATGATGGCGAACAGGTAGGACTTCGGATTGCGGTTCAGGGTGGCGAAAAACGCCTGTCCGCCGGGACGCAGCAGGCGCGCGCAGGCGGCGATGGCGCTGGCGGGGTCGGGGACGTGTTCGAGCATTTCCATGCAGGTCACGACATCGAACTGGCCGGCGTGCGTTTCGGCGAAATCCTCGGCGGCGGCCAGTTGATAGTCGATGTCCAGTCCGCTCTCGAAAAGGTGCAGGCGCGCGACGCCGAGAATCTTTTCCGACAGGTCGATGCCGGTAACGTTGGCGCCGCGCGCGGCCATGCCTTCGGCCAGGATGCCGCCGCCGCAACCGATGTCGAGCACGCGCTTGCCCGCGAGCCTGGCCAGACCGTCGATCCAGTCGAGCCTGAGCGGATTGATGTCGTGCAGCGACTTGAATTCAGAAGTGGGATCCCACCAGCGGTGAGCCACATCGCCGAATTTTTGTAATTCGGCGGAATCGGCGTTGGGTGTGGTCATTGTGGTCATGATCGTCGCGCGAGCGCGGAGCCGGTCGATACAGGCAGGATGCGCGCGGAAAGGAAAGGGGTAAAAGGCGGGAGGGGGAAAACAGGGAAAACGAAAGGCCCTGCCGCGGCAGGGCCTTTCGTTCGGGAACGGCGGACAAGCTCAACGGGTGCCGATGATTTCCACGTCAACGCGGCGATCCGGTTGCAGGCAGGCGATGAGCGCCTGGCGGCCCCTGACGCTGTTGCATTGAGTGCCTGTCACGGGCGCGCTCTTGCCCTTGCCTTCGGTATAGATGCGCGAGGCTTCGATCCCTTTCGAGACCAGATAGTCTTTCACCGCGACGGCGCGGCGCTCGGAGAGGCGCAGGTTGTAGCTATCCGAACCGAGACGGTCGGAATGGCCGGTGACGAGAACCACTTCCAGTTGAAGCTGGCTGGCCTGCGTGGCGATGTCGTCGAGCGCGCCACGCCCGGCGGGCTTGATCACCGCGCTGTTGAAGTCGAACAGGAAGTCGGCGTTCAACTGCACCTTGGGCGTTTCCACGACCGGAGGCGGCGTTGTTACAGGGGGCGCCTCGGGTGGCGGCGCGACGACTACGGGCGGGGGCGGTTCGCATTTTTCTTTCGGGACGATGTCGCTGTCGCACGAACACCCGACCGGAAACTGACCCGCCTGGGCGCTTCCAGCCGCGGCCGGCGTCCAGTAACCGGTGCGCCAGCACAGACCGGTTCCGCTGCGGGTGACGACGTTGCGGGCGTCGATTGCGTAGGGAACCTCATCTCCCTTGCCGTCGACGACAACGTCGTCTTGCTGTGCGAAAGCGGTGGAAGCGGACAGGCCGAGCGAGGCAATGGCGGCCAGCATGAGCAGCTTCTGGTTTTGTATGGTCATGGTTTCCTCAGTAGTGAAGGGCGAGACAATGCCGCATAAAACATGCCGAACGCGCGTGATTGCCATCCGGCGGCGTTGTTGAGCGGGTTCCAACTCAAGCTAAACGAGCCTAGTTTGCCATAGTGCCGCAAAGGCAAGCAATTCATTGTCGTTTATTCGCAACAGAGTTTTGCCGTCACGGACACGGATCTCGCCGTCGATCCAGACATGCGAGACCTGTCCGCGGTCGCAAGCGTACACCAAATGAGAGATCGGGTCGAAACATGGCTGCATGAGCGGGCTATCCAGGGCGACGGCGCAGAAGTCGGCGCGCTTGCCGGGTTCGAGCGAACCGATCATGCCGTCGAGCCCCAGCGCGCGCGCGCCGCCGAGGGTGGCCATGCGCAATACCGCGTGCGCCGGCGCGGCGGTGGCGTCGAGGCTGGCCGCCTTGGCGAGCAGCGCGGCCTGGCGCATCTCCTGAAATATATCGAGGCGGTTGTTGCTGGCCGCGCCATCGGAGCCAAGGCCGACGTTGATACCGTGGCGCAACATGGCGGGCAGCGGCGCGATGCCGCTGGCGAGTTTCATATTGGAACCCGGGCAGTGCGCGACACTGCAACCGTGGCGGGCCAGGCGGGCAAGATCGGCCTCGTTGACATGGACAGCGTGCACGGCGGTGAGGGCGGGGCCGAGGAGACCCGCGCGTTCGAGCCGTTCGAGCGGACGCAGGCCCGAGGCCGCGAGGGCGTCGGCGACTTCGCTGGCCGTCTCGTGGACATGGATATGGATCGGCAGATCGAGTTCGGCGGCGAGGCAGGCGGCGCGTTCGAGTCCGGCATCGCAGACCGAATAAGGCGCGTGCGGCGCGATGGCGAAATCGACGCGGGGATGCCCGCGCCACTTGTCGCGCACGGCAAGCCCCCGGCGCAAGTAATCGTCGGGATCGCTCGCCCAGGCGCTGGGGAAATCAAGCACGATCAATCCGACGATAGCGCGCATGCCGCTTTCGGCAAAGGCCGCGGCCGCCTCGTCGGGAAAGAAATACATGTCATTGCAAGTCGTGATGCCGCCGCGCAGCATTTCGTGGATGGCCAGCCGCGTACCGTCGCGCACGAACGCCGGCGAAACATGGCGGCTCTCCGCGGGCCAGATGACCTCATTGAGCCAGCGCGCCAGCGGCAGATCATCGGAGATGCCGCGCATCAGGCTCATGGCGGCGTGCGTGTGGAGATTGACCAGCCCCGGAATCAGGACGTGTTCCGGCAATTCCTGGACGGTTCCGGCGTGATAGCGCGCGCGGGCCTCAGCCTGCGGCAAGATATCGACAATGCCGCCGTCGCGCACGGCGACGCTGTGACGGGCGAGCGCCACACGCTCAGGCTCGACCGGGATCAGCCAGCGTGGATGGACGAGAAGATCGACCGGGAGACTCACAATCCGGACTCCATGGAATTGATCGGAAAAAGCGAGGGCAGTGTAATTCAGGGATCGGGGATCGAAGATCAGATTCGATCAGCGGCGCGGCGCGCTGGATGGTTGCCCCTCTCTCCCTGGCCTCCCACCTCGTCATTGCGAGGGCCGCAGGCCCGCGGCA
>JAIRLA010000244.1 GCA_031259795.1 Azoarcus sp. | reverse complement strand
ACAGTATCGCGCGCCTCGCCATCAGCCCGCGCCAGCGGCTGGACGACATATTGAAGACAATCAGCAACTTGCCTTTTTCCGGCACGGACTGCGCCTTGCCCATGTTGTGGGCGATCGAGCACAAGGCCAAGGTCGATACTTTCGTCATCTACACCGACAACGAAACCTGGGCCGGTGGAATCCATCCTCATCAGGCGCTTCGGCGTTATCGTGAAACGATGGGCATCCCGGCCAGGCTCATTGTCGTCGGCATGACGTCGACCGGCTTCTCGATCGCCGACCCGGACGATGCCGGCATGCTTGATGTGGCCGGCTTCGACACGGCCGTCCCGAACGTGATCGCGGATTTCGCCCGCGCGCCCTGAGCGCTTGCGGAACGGAAGACGCCCTCACAGGGCGCAAGCGCGGATCTCCCCGCCGCGAGACGATGCGGCAAGGCCGATCCCGCGGGACGGAAGTTCATTTGGGGCGACATACCGGAATCGAACCGGTGACAACTGGAGCCACAATCCAGTGCTCTGCCAACTGAGCTAATGCCGCCGCCGCGTGGGCTCCGCTGGAACGGAAACCCGTAAAAACCTCTGGCCTGCCCGGCAGGGCTCGAACCTGCAACCCCCGGCTTAGAAGGCCGGTGCTCTATCCAGTTGAGCTACGGGCAGCGATTCCCGCGGACAGTCCCGGGGCGAGCTGGTCGGGGTGGAGGGATTTGAACCCCCGACATCTTGCTCCCAAAGCAAGCGCGCTACCGGACTGCGCTACACCCCGAGGAAACGCGCACTCTACCCGGACTCCGGCGCGCAGTCAAATATCCGCCCGTCCATCTTTTCGTCCGCGACGAGGTACGAAGCCCGCAAGCGAGGCCGGCCCGGTTGCCCGGCGTTACCAAAGTCCGATTGCCAAGGGCGGCTTTACGCGCTAGAATCGTCGGGCTTTGGCGGGCCATTGCGGCCCGTCTTTTCCGGTTGAAGTCAACAGGGGATGGGCGTTTCGCCCATTTTTTATTTGTGGAGCAAGGTGTGCGGGATCTGGCGGAGTTGATCGAGCAGGTCGTTACCGGGCTGGGGTTCGAGCTCGTGACGATCGAGAGTTCGCCTCGCGGGCGGCTCCTGCGCGTTTTCATCGATATCGCGCACGGCGTGAGCGTGGATGACTGCGAGGCGGTCAGCAACCAGCTCACCCGGATGTTCGAGGTCGAGGGCATTGATTATGACCGGCTTGAAGTATCTTCGCCGGGACTTGACCGCCCGCTCGTCAAACCCGCCGATTTCGAACGTTTCGCCGGACACGAGATTCGGTTGCGCACCGCTGTCGCGGTGGGCGACCAACGCAATTTCACCGGCGTGCTCCGGGGGCTGCGCGACGGCGCGGTCGTGGTCGATACCGGCGAGGGCGAACTTCTGGTCGCCCTCGCCGATGTCGAAAAAGCGCGCCTCGTTCCCAAATTCTGAATCCTGGAGGTTTTCCTGCAATGAGCCGCGAGATTCTGCTGCTTGTGGACGCGCTGGCGCGCGAAAAGAACGTCGCCAAGGAGATCGTGTTCGCCGCCCTGGAGTCAGCGCTTGCCTCCGCGACCAAAAAGCGCATCCACGACAATGCCGACGTCCGGGTGAGCATCGACCGCGCCACCGGCGATTATGAGTCCTTCCGGCGCTGGCTGGTGATGCCCGACGAAGAAGTGGTCAACGACGAAGCCGAGATGGGCATCGTCGACGCGCGCGACATCCGCCCGGAGATCGAACTGGGCGAATACATCGAAGAGGCGCTGGAGCCGATCGACTTCGGACGCATCGGCGCGCAGGCGGCCAAGCAGGTCATCCTGCAAAGAATCCGCGACGCCGAGCGCGAGCAGGTGCTCAACGACTTCCTGGAGCGCGAGGAATTCCTCGTCTCCGGCACGATCAAGCGCATCGAGCGCGGCAACGCCATCATCGAAGTGGGCCGCATGGAAGCCGTGCTGCCGCGCGAACAGCAGATTCCGCGCGAAAACCTGCGCGCCGGCGATCGCGTCAAGGCTTACCTGCTCAAGATCGACCGCGGCGTGCGCGGCCCGCAACTGATCCTGTCGCGCACCGTACCCGAATTCCTGATGAAGCTGTTCGAACTCGAAGTCCCCGAGATCGAAGACGGCCTGCTCACGATCAAGGCATGCGCCCGCGACCCCGGCCTGCGCGCCAAGATCGCCGTCAAGGCCAACGACCAGCGCATCGACCCGGTGGGCACCTGCGTGGGCGTGCGCGGTTCCCGGGTGACGGCGGTCAGGAACGAGATCAGCAACGAGCAGATCGACATCATCGTCTGGGCGCCCGATCCGGCCCAGTTCGTGATTGCCGCGCTCCAGCCCGCCGAAGCCGTCTCCATCGTGGTCGACGAGGAAGCGCACGCGATGGACGTGGTGGTGGATGAAAGCAACCTCGCCATCTCGATCGGGCGCAACGGCCAGAACGTCAAGCTCGCCTCCGAGCTGACCGGCTGGACGATCAACCTGATGAGCGAGCAGGAATCCGCCGCCCGCACCGAACAGGAACGGGGCGAACTGCGCGCCGCCTTCATGAAGAAGCTCGACGTCGACGAAGACGTGGCCAACATCCTGATCGACGAAGGCTTCTCCTCGCTCGAAGAGATCGCCTACGTGCCGCTGGCCGAAATGCTCGAAATCGAGGACTTCGACGAAGCCACCATCAACGAACTGCGCAACCGCGCGCGCGACGTGCTGCTGACCGAGGCCATCGTCACCGAGGAAAAACTCGAAGGCGTCGCCGACGATCTGCTCGCGCTTGGCGGCATGGACAAAACGCTGGCGGCCAGGCTCGCCAGCCAGGATATTCGAACCAGGGACGATCTGGCCGATCTCGCGGTCGATGAACTGGTGGAACTCACCGACATCGACGAAGAGCGCGCCAGCGCGCTGATTTCAGCCGCGCGCGCCCACTGGTTCGAGCAGGACTGAGGGGAGAGCTTTACCATGGAAGGGATGAGTGTGACCCAGTTTGCCGGAGAACTGAAAATGCCGGCGGCCGCACTGCTGGAGCAATTGAAACGCGCCGGCGTCGATAAATTCGACGAGAGCGATCTCTTGACCGAGCAGGACAAGTCGCGCCTGCTCGAATACCTGCGCCAGTCGCATGGCAGTAGCGCAAGGAAGGGCAAGATCACCCTGACCCGCAAGCAGACCTCCGAGATTCGCGCCACCGACTCCACGGGCCGCGCCCGCACCGTGCAGGTCGAAGTGCGCAAGAAACGCGTCTTCGTCAAGCGCGACGACCCCCACGAGAACACGGCGAACGAAAAAACGCCCGTCCCCGCCGCGCCCCCCGAAACCACGCCCGTCCCCGCGCCCGCCGCGCCAGAGGCGGAACCCGCGCCCGCCGCGACGGCCGCGCCCGCTCCCGAAACGGCCCCGGCGCTTCCCGCCCCGGCGGACGATTCCGCCCCCGCCCCCGCCGACGCTTCCAGCGCCAGCGCGCCCGCCGCCGAAACCGCCGCCGCCGGGGACACCGCCACTGAAAAAATCTCCGCCGAAGAGACCATCGCCGAAGAAACCGCCGCCAAGACAGAGACCGAGACCGCGCCCGCGCAAAAAGAAACGCGCGCCGCGTCCGCGCGGAAAGAAACCGGCGATACCGCTGTGGCGGACAAGGCCGCGGGCACTCGCCGCAAGCGCGCCGCGCCAGTGCCGATCACCCAGATATTGAGCAAGGAAGAACTCGCCGCGCGCGACCAGGAATCGCGCCGCCACCAGGAATTGCGCGAGCGCCAGCAAGCCGACCTGCGCGCCCGCCAGGAGCGTGAAGCCGCCGCCAAGACCGCCGCCGAAACCCGGCGCCAAGAAGAAGAAAACCGCGTGCGCAACGCGCAGCAACCCAAAGAGAAAGAAAGCAGCAGCAAGACCATCACCGCCAAGGCCGTGGCAAACAAGGCCGCGGCAAGCAAGACCGCCACGGCGGGCAAGACCGCATCGAACAAGACCGCCACGGCGGGCAAGACCGCGCCCGGCAAGGCCGCCCCGGGCAAGACGACCACTGGCACGCTGCACCGCCCGCCCCGCAGCGGAGACAAACCCGCCCGCGAAAGCAGCGGCGGCAAACGCGGCGAAAACGAAGGCGGCAGCAAGCGCCGGGGCGGCCTCAGGACGCGGGGCGACGCCAACGCCGCCACCCCCGCCGGCAACGCCTGGCGCGGCGCCAAGGCTGGCGGACGCCACAGCGAACGCGGCCACGCCGAAGAGCGCGCCGCCTTCCAGGCCCCGAGCGAACCCATCGTGCGCGAAGTGCACGTGCCCGAGACCATCTCCGTGGCCGACCTCGCCCACAAAATGGCGGTCAAGGCCACCGAAGTCATCAAGGCCCTGATGAAAATGGGCATGATGGTGACCATCAACCAAGTGCTCGACCAGGAAACCGCGATGATCCTCGTCGAAGACATGGGCCACAAAGCCTTCGCCGCCAAGCTAGACGACCCCGACGCCTTCCTCGCCGAAAGCGACGAACACAAGGATTACGAACTCCTGCCGCGCGCCCCGGTCGTCACCGTCATGGGCCACGTCGACCACGGCAAGACCTCGCTGCTCGACTACATCCGCCGCGCCAAGGTCGCGGCGGGCGAAGCGGGCGGCATCACCCAGCACATCGGCGCCTACCACGTCGAAACCCCGCGCGGCATGATCACCTTCCTCGACACCCCCGGACACGAAGCCTTCACCGCCATGCGGGCGCGCGGCGCGCAGGCGACCGACATCGTCATCCTCGTCGTCGCCGCCGACGATGGCGTCATGCCGCAGACGCGCGAAGCCATCCACCACGCCAGGGCCGCCGGCGTGCCGCTGGTCGTGGCCATCACCAAGATCGACAAACCGGCGGCCAACGTCGAAAAAGTCAAGCAGGCGCTGGTCGCCGAAGAAGTCGTGCCGGAAGAATACGGCGGCGACACCCTGTTCGCCACGGTCTCGGCCAAGAGCGGCGAAGGCGTCGACAGCCTGCTCGAAGCCGTGCTGCTCCAGGCCGACATGCTCGACCTCAAGGCGCCGGTCGACGCCCCCGCCAAGGGCCTGATCGTCGAAGCGCGGCTGGACAAGGGACGCGGCCCGGTGGCCTCGCTCCTCGTACAATCGGGCACCCTGCGGCGCGGCGACATCATGCTGGTGGGCGCGACCTTCGGACGCATCCGCGCCATGCTCGATGAAAACAGCAAGACCATCGAAGAAGCCGGCCCGGCGATCCCCGTCGAAATCCTCGGCCTCTCGGAAGTGCCCGCGGCGGGCGACGAAGCCATCGTCCTCGCCGACGAAAGGAAAGCGCGCGAAATCGCCCTCTTCCGCCAAGGCAAGTTCCGCGACGTCAAACTCGCCAGGCAGCAGGCGGCCAAGCTCGAAAACATGTTCGAGCAAATCGGCGACGGCGAAGCCAAGCGCCTCGCGCTCATCATCAAGGCCGACGTGCAAGGCTCGCAGGAAGCGCTGGTGCAATCGCTGCAAAAGCTCTCCAACGACGAAGTCAAAGTGCACGTCATCCATGCCGGCGTGGGCGCGATCACCGAATCCGACGTCAACCTCGCGCAGGCTTCGGAAGCGGTCATCATCGGCTTCAACACCCGCGCCGATACCGGCGCAAGGAAGCTCGCCGAAAACTTCGGCGTCGACATCCGCTACTACGACATCATCTACGACGCCGTCGACGAGATCAAGGCGGCGCTCTCCGGCATGCTGTCGCCGGAAAAGCGCGAAGAAATCATCGGCCTGGTCGAAATCCGCCAAGTGTTCGCCATCTCCCGGGTGGGATCGGTGGCGGGCTGCTACGTGCTCGAAGGCACCGTGCGGCGCGGCGCCTCGGTGCGGCTCCTGCGCAACCACACGGTGGTCTGGTCCGGCGAACTCGAATCGCTCAAGCGCTTCAAGGACGACGTCAAGGAAGTCCGGGCCGGCTACGAATGCGGCCTGCAACTGCGCGGCCACAACGACATCCAGATCGGCGACCAGCTCGAAGTCTTTGAAATCCGCGAAGTCGCCAGGACACTCTGAATCATGCCAAAAGAGTATTCCCGCGGCCAGCGCGTGGCCGGGCAAATCCACCGCGAACTGGCCAACCTGATCCAGATGGAAATCAAAGACCCGCGCGTGGGCTTCGTCTCCCTCACCGATGTCGAACTCACCCCCGACTACGCCCACGCCAAAGTCTTCTTCACCACTCTGGGCGGCGCCGGGAGCGTACCGGCAATCCTCGAAGGACTCCAGCGCGCCAGCGGCTTCCTGCGCCGCGAACTGGGCAAGCGCATCCACATCCACACCCTGCCCGAACTCCATTTCCACTACGACAAATCCCTGGAAGAAGGCAGCCGCCTGTCGCAACTGATCGACCGCGCCGTGCGCGAAGACGAAGCCCGCGCCCGCGCGCCGGACGAAACCGCCGAAGACCGGCCCCGCGCCCGCGCATCGGACGAAACCGCCGAAGACCGACCCCGCGCGACCCTGGCGCGCCTTTTCTCCTCCTTCCTTTCCTCCTCCTCTCCCCACGCCGCGATCACCATGGGCGCCCACACACGACAACCGCCCTCCCGCCGCGCCATCGACGGCGTACTGCTGCTCGACAAACCCTCGGGAATGACCTCCAACGCCGCGCTGCAAAGCGCGCGGCGGCTCCTCGGCGCGCGCAAGGCCGGCCATGGCGGCACCCTCGACCCGCTGGCGAGCGGCCTGCTGCCGCTGACCTTCGGCGAAGCCACCAAATTCACGCAAATGCTGCTCGACGCCGACAAAGTTTACGAAGCCGGCGTCCGCCTCGGCATCGAAACCGACAGCGGCGACGCCGAAGGCAAGGTGCTGGCGACCAGGCCGGTCGCGGTCGACGAAGCCGGATTGCGCCAGACGCTCGCGCGCTTCACCGGCGAAATCGAACAAATCCCGCCGATGTACTCGGCGCTCAAGCGCGACGGCAAACCGCTCTACGAATACGCCCGCGCCGGCATCGAAATCGAACGCGCCCCGCGCCGGGTGACCATCTCGGAACTGAGCCTGCTCGCCTTTGAAGGCGAACGCTTCGTCATCCGCGTAGCCTGCGGCAAAGGCGCTTACATCCGCGCCCTGGCCATGGACATCGGCGCGGCGCTGGGCTGCGGCGCGCACCTCGACGCCCTGCGGCGCACCCGCGCTGGCGCATTCGACCTGACCGCCAGCGTCACCCTGGAAAAACTGGAAACCGTCCCTGCGGCGCAGCGCGACGCCCTGCTCGCCCCCGTCGACACCCTGGCGGCCGCCTTCCCCCGCCTCGACCTCGACGCCGCCGCCGCCCGCCAAATCCTGCAAGGCCAACCCCTGCGGCCAGCGCGGCAAAACGGCGAAAACCCCGGCGACCGTGTCCGCCTCTACGGCCCCGGCGGCTTCCTGGGGCTGGGGCAATGGAAAGAAGACGGACGCCTGTGGCCAAAACGGCTTGTCCGCACGGAACAGGCATAAACAAAAGCCGCCCCGAAAAACGAAGAACCTCCCTCGCCCGTACCCGTATGTATCGCCAGGGAGCGCCGTTCCATGCGGCGCACAGCGCCGCCGACTGAAAAAGAGGACAGGAGAAAACGAAACGCCCGCCCCTTTCTCACCATAGCGAAACATCAGCGTCGCTTCGCGCCGGATGGAAGGAGCTGGATTGCCATGTCGCTGCGCTCCTCACAATGACGGGGCGGGGCGGCGGCCTCGAAGTCCATTCATCCGCGCCCTGGCCATGGACATCGGCGCGGCGCTGGGCTGCGGCGCGCACCTCGACGCC
>JAIRLA010000108.1 GCA_031259795.1 Azoarcus sp. | reverse complement strand
GCCGATTCTTGCCCGTTCGAGAATCTTCAGGATGATTTGCAACACCAGCAACAAGACCAGCGGCGACAGATCCATGCCGCCCAGGGGGGGAATCCGCCGTTGGAAGGGCGCGAGAAAAGGGCGCGCCAATTCTCCGAATATGCGCGCCACCGGGACATGCGAGCCGAGCCAGGAAGATACCGCGGCAATGAAAACGATGCCGAAAAGCAGGTACACCGCCATGAACGCAAGGCCGAAGAAGCCAAACAGGGGCGTCCAGGGCAATACGCTCATGGGCAGGCCGGCGAGCGGCGCTTCGATGGAGAACTGGAGCATCTGCACGATCCAGGCTGGCAGCAGGCTCGCCATGTCCAGTCCGAACAGACCGGGGACGAAGCGGCGCAGCGGCATGACCGCCCAGTTGGTGACGGCGATCACGAAGTGCCCGACCGGGGTGCGGAAGGACACCCGTTTCCATTGCATGAAGAAACGCGCCAGCAGCGCTATGGTGATGAAGATGGATACCGCGCTGGTGACAGTCAGCAGGATGTCGGCAAGCATGTCGTCCCGTCTCCCTTGCCTAGTCCTGGCCGAACTCTTCGCCCAGCTCGCGGCTGCGCGCGGCCGCCGCCGCCACCGCGTCGATCAGGGCGCCGCCCCAACCGGCGGCGGCGAGGCTGGCGAGCGCGGCGGCGGTGGCGCCGCCTTTGGAGGTGACTTTTTCGCGCAGCGCGGACGGCGGATCTTCCGAGGCCGCCGCCAGCCTGGCCGCGCCCAGCACGGTGTCGATCGCCAGGCGGCGGGCGGCGGCGGCATCGAACCCATGCGCCAGCGCGGCGGCTTCCAGGGCTTCGATAAAGTGGAAGACATAGGCCGGGCCGCTGCCGGAGACGCCCGTCACCGCGTCGAGGCGGGCTTCGTCGTCCACCCATATGATCGAACCCGCCGCGGCGAGGATGCGTTCGGCGGTTTCGCGTCCGGCGGCATCGACTCCGGGGGCGGCATACATCCCCGTCACTCCCGCGCCGATCAGCGCCGGTGTGTTGGGCATGCAGCGCACCAGCCGGGTATGGGGCGCGCCCTCTTTGCCCAGCCAGCGCCCGAGGTCGGCCAGGCGCAGACCGGCGGCGATGCTGATGACCAGCGTATCGCGCAGTGTTCCGGCCAATGGCGCGAGCGCTGTTTTCATTTGTTGCGGTTTCACCGCCAGTACCAGCGCGCCGCCTTCCATCGCCGCGCCGTCTTCGGGCGCGGCCCGCGCGCGCACGCCGAAGCGCGCATGCAGGCGTTCGCGGCTGGCGGCGTCGATGTCGACGACGAGGATGCTGGCGGCCTCGAAACCGCGTTCGATCATCCCGCCGATCAGGGCGCTGGCCATGTTGCCGCCGCCCAGGAATGTAATGTTCATCGTCGAATCCCTTCCCGTCCGGGCTTGGAGAGTTTGGTGGAATCCCGCTTTCGGCGCGGGGCGAAAGGTGTTCCGGCGTTTCAGCTTCGGGACGCGTCCGTTCCCGCTTGGCCGCGCGCGCCGAAGATGGCCGTGCCGACTCTCACGATGGTCGCGCCTTCGGCGATGGCGGCTTCGAGATCGTGCGACATGCCCATCGACAGAGTGTCGAGCGCGATCCCCTCCTGCGTCAATTGCTGGAGCAATCGACGCAGGCGCGCGAAGCGTCCGCGCCACAGCGCCGCATCTCCGTCCGCCTCCGGAATGCACATCAGCCCGCGCAAACGCAGGCGGGGCAAGGCGGCGAGCGCCCGCGCCAAGGGCGCGGCCTCTTCCGGCGCGACGCCGGCCTTGCCCGCTTCGCCGCCGATATTGACCTGCAAACAGACCTGCAAGGGCGGGCGGTGCGCATCGCGTTGCGCCGCGAGGCGTTCGGCGATCTTCAGGCGGTCGACACTGTGCACCCAATCGAAGGCCGCGGCAATGGCGCGCGTCTTGTTGCCCTGCACGGGGCCGATGAAATGCCACTCCAGCCCGAGACCGGCGAGCGCCGCGATTTTTCCGGACGCCTCCTGCGCGTAGTTCTCGCCAAAGGCGCGCTGCCCGGCCTCACAGGCCGCGCGCACCGCCGCCGCGGGCCATGTCTTGCTCACCGCCAACAGCCGCACCGAGGCCGGATCACGCCCGGCGGCGCGCGCCGCGGCGGCGATACGCGCCCGGACAGCTTGCAAATTGGCGACAATTGCGGTCATATCTTCAAAACTTTTGCTTTTGAATCAACGAGTCGGCAGTATACACCTGTGTAATCGGGCGCCTGCGCAGGCATTTTCTTCAAGTCATCTTCGCTGGAACATCATGGACATCACCGAACTGCTCGCTTTTGCTGTCAAAAATCAAGCCTCCGACCTCCACCTCTCCGCCGGGCTGCCGCCCATGATCCGCGTCAACGGGGACGTGCGCAAAATCAACCTTCCTTCAATGGAACACAAGGATGTGCACGCCTTGGCCTACGACATCATGAACGACCGCCAGCGCAAGCAATATGAAGAGGTGCTGGAGTGCGATTTTTCCTTCGCCATTCCCAATCTTGCCCGCTTCCGGGTCAATGCCTTCAATCAGGAGCGCGGCGCCAGCGTGGTATTCCGTACCATTCCGTCCAAGGTGCTGTCGCTGGACGCGCTCCAGTGCCCGAAGATTTTCTACGACATCGTCGATCATCCGCGCGGCATCGTCCTCGTCACCGGCCCCACCGGCTCGGGCAAATCGACGACGCTGGCGGCGATGGTCGACCAGATCAACGACACTAGGCAAAGCCACATCCTCACGGTCGAAGACCCGATCGAGTTCGTCCACGAACCCAAGCGCTGCCTGATCAACCAGCGCGAAGTGTTCCGCGACACCCTGTCGTTCAACAACGCCTTGCGCTCGGCCCTGCGCGAAGACCCGGACGTGATCATGGTGGGCGAGATGCGCGACCTCGAAACCATCCGTCTCGCGCTCACCGCGGCGGAAACCGGCCACCTGGTGTTCGGCACGCTGCACACATCCTCGGCCTCCAAGACCATCGACCGCATCGTCGACGTCTTCCCCGCCGCCGAAAAGGAGATGGTGCGTTCGATGCTGTCGGAGTCGCTGCGCGCGGTCATCTCGCAGACGCTCCTCAAGCTCAAGGACGGCTCGGGCCGGGTGGCGGCGCACGAGATCATGATCGGCACTCCGGCGATCCGCAATCTGATCCGCGAAAACAAGGTCGCGCAGATGTACTCCGCCATCCAGACCGGCCAGCAGTTCGGTATGCAGACCCTCGACCAGTGCCTGATCGACCTCGTGCGGCGTAATATTGTGGCTGCCTCCGAGGCGCGCATGATGGCGCAGAACAGGGACAGCTTCACCGTCTGAGCGGAACGCGGCACGCCGGCCTTCCGGAGGGAACGGAAACGCCTTTTTGAACTGGAACAGTTGTGGAAAACAACGATAGAACATTGGGAGCAGTAAATGGAACGGGACCAGGCACTTAAATTCATGCACGATCTGTTGCGCTTGATGTTGCAAAAAAACGGCTCCGACCTCTTGATCACCGCGGGCTTTCCGCCCGCGATCAAGATCGACGGACGCGTCGTGCCACAGTCGAACCAACCCCTGTCGCCAGCGCATACGGCGGAGCTGGCGCGCGCGGTCATGAACGATCGCCAGGCCGCCGAATTCGAGGCGTCCAAGGAGTGCAACTTCGCCATCTCGCCCGCGGGCATCGGGCGCTTCCGCACCAACGCCTTCGTGCAGCAAGGGCGGGTCGCGCTGGCGCTGCGCACGATTTCGAGCAAGATTCCCACCCTCGAAGCCCTGCGCCTGCCGCCCATTCTCCGTGACATCGCCCTCTCCAAGCGCGGGCTGGTGATCTTCGTCGGCGGCACGGGCACCGGCAAGACCACCTCGCTCGCGGCCATGGTCGACTACCGCAACGAAAACTCCTACGGCCACATCATCACCGTCGAAGACCCGATCGAGTACGTGCATGTGCACAAGAACTGCATCGTCAACCAGCGCGAAGTCGGCATCGACACCGACTCTTGGGAAGCCGCGCTGAAAAACACCTTGCGCCAGGCGCCGGACGTGATCCTGATGGGCGAAATCCGCGACCGCGAAACCATGGATTACGCCATCGCCTTCGCCGAAACCGGCCACCTCGCCATGGCGACGCTGCACGCCAACAGCACCAACCAGGCCATCGACCGCATCATCAACTTCTTCCCCGAGCAGCGGCGCGCGCAATTGCTGATGGATCTCTCGCTCAACGTGCGCGCCATGGTTTCGCAGCGCCTGCTGCCGATCAAGGATCGCAAGGGGCGGGTGCCGGCGGTCGAAATCATGCTCAACACCCCGCTGGTCTCCGACCTGATCTTCAAGGGCAACATCCCGGAAATCAGGGACGTCATGAAACGCTCGCGCGAACTGGGCATGCAGACCTTCGACCAGTCGCTGTTCGACCTCTACGAAGCCGGACTGATCACCTACGAGGATGCCCTGCGCAATGCCGACTCGGTCAACGACCTGCGCCTGCAAATCAAGCTCAACAGCCGGTACAGCAACCCCGGCGAATTGACCGAGAACGTCAAGAAGCTCGACATCGCCTGAGGCGCCGCGCTCCGCCTGCCATCATCCAGGCGCCCGTCCCCGCCCGCACCCGCGTCCGGGGACGTTTTTCATCCGGATGAACCGACCTTACGCGGGAAAGCCCGCCCATTGAATCCAAGGGGAAATTCCATGACTGGAGATATCCAGGCCGCCGCGCTCGCGGATGGCGTCGTCAAGACGCCGATGCAATACCTCGACCGGGCCATGACGGCCCTGCGCAGCCTGGGCCTGTCGCCCGCCCGGGCCGAAGACGCGCCGATCACCGCCATTCTCGGCAAGATCGCCGATGTCGAACCGGACAAGGTGGCAATCATCACCCGCACCTTGCAGCAGATGAGCGTTTTCAACGAAGCGGTGCGCGAACAGGTTTCCCGGATCGACATCGGCGCCCGGTACGAAGACATCGCCAAATCATTCGATTCCATCCGGGATGACGCCAAACGCATGGTCGAACAGCTCGACGACAGCAAGATCGACCTCATCGAGCGCGTGAGCAATGCCTGGATGAAACTCTCGCGCGGCGACGTGGCCGACCGCTTCGATACGATCAGCAGGAAATTCCTGGACGTCTCCCGGGACACCCGGGAAGCCATCGCGCGGGAATCCGCCATATTCGAGGCATATACCGATTTCCGGGGCGCGCTGAAGCACGGCGAAATCGCCGCGCACGAAATCTTCAAAGTCGTCGAAAAAACGCTGGACGAAGCCAGGATCGAATTGCAAAAAGCGGCGGACGCCCTCGCCGCCCGCGGCGCGGAAGTCGAACTCACCGAGCGCGCCCGGCTGGAACTGATCCGCGACGAAAGGCTCCGCGCGCTGCGCAACGCCGAAGCGAAATACCAGATTGCCAAGGATCTCCAGGATAACCTGACCATCTCCTACAACACATCGGACGTGGTCATGGCGCGGCTGTTGCAGACCACCAACGCCAAGGAACGGGTATACCAACAGGCCATCTCCTTTTTCTCCACCAACGAGGTGGTCTTTACCGCCCTGAAAGCCACCTTCACCGGATTGTTCAGTCTCCACGAATCCACGCAAACGCTCGAAGCCATGAAGGAAGGCGCGAACAAATCACTGGAAGTGCTGGCCGAGATTGGCGGCAAGGTGCAGGAAGCGGCCATCAGGGCCGGATACGGCCCGACGATCCGGGTCGAGGCGGTCAAGAAACTCGTTGACAGCGTGGTGAGTTTCCAGGAGCGCTCCGTTGAAATCATCGCCGAGATGCGCAAGGCGGCGACGAAAAACAGCGAAGAAATCCGCGACGCCGTCGAAGAAGGACGGCAACGCATGACGCGGCTCGCCAGGGAAGGCAATGCGCTGGAGCCGCTGCGGTGACATTGGCCGCCGCGCCCCCGCAAGGAGGCGGCGCGCCTCGGGTTCAGGACCCGCCCGGCCTGAATGATGTCCTGTTGGCGATGGATGTGGTCGACACCCTTCGCCATGTGGATGAACTCGTTCAAAAGGAACTCGGACAGGACGAGCGCGACGAAGCGCTCAAGCAGCGGTTGCGGGAAATCTACGAAGGTCAGGGATTGACCGTGACGGATCGTATCCTGGACGAAGGGATACGATCCTTGCGGGAAGAGCGTTTTACTTATCGGCCCCGGGGTTCTCCGTTCGCGCGTTTTCTCGCGGGCCTGTGGGTGCGCCGCGCGCTTTGCCTGGCGATTGCCGGGGCGGCGGCGGTCTGCGGCGGCGGCGCGCTCTTTTACCATCATTGGACGACGCTCGGGGCGCAACGCCTCCAGCTCGAATTGACCCGGGTATTGCCCGGACAATTGTCCGATGAAGCGGCGCACGCGATTTCACTCGCCAGGGAGCCAGAGGCGCTCGAAAGAATCAACAACTTGCGGCAAGCCGGAGAGGCCGCCCTGAAGAACGAAGACGCCGCCGGGGCGAAAGAGCGCCTCGCGGATTTGAAGGCGCTCGGCGTCCGCCTGAACGAAAGATTCAAACTCCGGATCGTCAGCCAGCCGGGCAAGTATTCGGCCGTGTTCCGCATTCCCGACGACAATCCCGGCGCGAAAAACTATTACCTCATCGTCGAGGCCGTCGATGATGACGGCAAAGTCCTTCCGCAAAGGATTCTCAACGAGGAAACCGGGCGGACGGAAACCGTCGGCGAATGGGGACAGCGAATACCTTTTGCCGTTTACGAAGCGGTGCGCAAGGATAAAACCGATGACGGAATCATCCAGAACAATATCATCGGCGAAAAACTTCCCGGATATCTCTCCGTCCGGTACGGGCGCGAATGGATCATTCACGGCGGCGCGATAACGAGATGGTAAGGGGGTGACATGCAAGCGAGCGGCGTAGTCAGGCGCCTCACGGAATCGCGCGAAAGGCTGCGGCGCGAGGAACAGCAACTCAAATCGGCCATCGACGAAATACTCGGGAAAATCGCGGATCACGAAACCGGGAAACTCGAAGCGTACAAGGCGCTTGCCCGCTTGCGTCTGAACGAGATCGCCGCCGATGCCATTTCCAGGGATTTGACCGTCGCCGAACAACAAGCCAAGGCAAAATACGAAACCTTCACGCGCCGTTGCGCCCAGAACCAGGACGAGCGCCGCGCGCTGGAAGAAAAGATCGTACAGGCGGAAAACCGCCGCGCCGATCTCGTGGGCGAGATCGAGGCATCCCAAGGTGAAATCGCCGCGCTGGAAGATGGCGTCAGGCAACGCCTGATGGAAGACGAATCATGGAAAAAGCCCGAAGAGGAAAGTCGCGCCCTCGAAGCACAATTCGCCGCCGCGCGGAAAAAAGCCCTGGCGAGGGAAACCGAGCGGGTCGACAAATCCAGACCATATCTGGCCGACGGACTTTTCGAATACCTGCTCAAGCGTCATTACGGAACCGCTGAATACCGGGGCAGTGGACTGACCCGCTGGGGCGACGGTTTCGTGGCGAGAACGATCCAGTACGAAGCCGCCCGCCGCAATTTCACCCTGCTGAATGAATTGCCGAAAAGGCTGGAGGAACACGCCGACGAGCTGGGCCGCGCTTCGAGGACGCGGAAGATGGCCTTGGCAAAGCGGTACCGCGATGAAACGGTTGCCGCCGGAATCGCGCCGCTGGAGCAAAAGCTCGGAGAGCAAATCGAAGCGCGGGAAGAAGCGGAAAAAACCTGCCGGTCATTGCAAAACGAACTCGCGCAGAACCGCGCCCACTACCGTAACCTGACGGAAGGCGACGCCGGGGACGGTTTGAATGCGGCGCTCGCCGTCATCGTTGCGGCGTTGCGGAAGACGGACCTGGCGATACTGGAAGAAAAAGCCCTGAAGACCGCTACCCGGGAAGATGACGGGCTCGTGCGCGATCTGGGCGAACTCGACAGCCGCATTGCCGAAGCGCGCGGCCATCTGAAAGAACTGCGCGACAAGCTCCAGTCAATCGAGAATCGGGAAGCCGAACTCAGGAAAGCGGACGAAGAAGTCCGTGGAGAACGCTATGACGGCGGTTTCACGGGCGACGATTCCATCATCGCCGCATTGATCGAAGGCATTCTGGACGGCATCAGTAAATCCGGCGATTTGCAGGATCATCTCAGGAAGCGCCACCAACCGCGCCGCAGCGAATCGTCCGGCAGTGGAATTTCCTGGGATTTCAGCGGATTCGACACAGGCGGCTTCAGTCGCGGCGCCTTCCGTTCCGGCGGCGGCGCCAAAGGGGGAGGATTCAAGACCGGAGGAGGTTTTTAGAATCCATTCCAACAGGCCCGCCTTGAACC
>JAIRLA010000229.1 GCA_031259795.1 Azoarcus sp. | reverse complement strand
CCGAAGGCCGGGAGAGGGCTTCCAACCATACGGAGCGAAGCGACGCTGATTAAAAAGGGGGGCGAAGGAAGGAACGAAACGCTCGTCCACGCTCCACCGCAAAGAAAACAGCGTCGCTGCGCTCCGCATGGAAGGAAACCCTCTCCCGCCCCTGACGGGGCACCCTCCCCCGCAAGCGGGGGAGGGGACGGCAAGCGCCTTGCAGTAGTGGGAGGGGACGGCAAGCGGCTGTGATTGAGAGATGGTCATGTCGTGCAAGAAAGGCAAAGCGTCGTCATTGCGAAGCGCTGGTCGCCGCGCCAATCCTTCCCCCTCCCCCTCGTTCCGGCGCGAAGCGCCGCTGTTCTCATCGCCAGCTATTTCGGAGTGTGTAGATACCCATGATGAATCAGGCATGGGCGGGCGGTTGCCGGTTGAGGAGGTTGACGAGTCCGGACAGGCGTTCGCGCAGTTGGCGACGGTCGACGATCATGTCGATGGCGCCTTTTTCGAGCAGGAATTCGGAACGCTGGAAACCTTCCGGCAGCTTTTCGCGCACGGTCTGCTCGATCACCCTGGGGCCGGCGAAGCCGATCAGCGCGCCGGGTTCGGCGATCACCACGTCGCCCATGAAGGCGAAACTCGCCGACACGCCCCCCATGGTCGGATCGGTCAGCAAGGTAATGAACGGCAACTGGTTCTGGGCGAGCAAGGTGATCGCCGCCGTGGTCTTGGCCATCTGCATCAGCGAGAACAAGCCTTCCTGCATGCGCGCCCCGCCGGAAGCGGTGACGCAAAGAAACGGCAGGCGCTGGTCGAGCGCGGCGCGGACGCCGCGCACAAAACGCTCGCCCACCACCGACCCCATGGAGCCGCCGAGGAAATCGAACTCGAACACGGCCGCGATCAGCGGCGCGCCGAGCACCGTCCCCTGCATGACCAGAAGCGCGTCGGCCTCGCCCGTTTCCTTCGCCGCCGCGCTCAGGCGCTCCTGGTACTTGCGCGAATCCTTGAATTTGAGCGCGTCGACCGGCACGACCTCGCCGCCGATTTCGAGACGGCCATCGCCATCGAACAGCATGTCGAGCCGGGCGCGCGCGCCGAGGCGCAGATGGTGTCCACACTTCGGGCAAACACGCAGATTGCTTTCGAGATCGGAGTGATACAGCACCGCCTCGCAGGCCGGACACTTGCTCCACAGCCCTTCCGGAATCGACTTGTTGCGCGCCGCGCCTTCGCTGCGCTTGATCCGGGGCGGAAGCAGTTTCTGTAGCCAGCTCATGTTCCTGCTCCGGCAAGTTCATCGAGCGCGGCGCGGATGCCGCGCACAAAGGCTTCGACATTGGCGGCGGCCTGCGCGCGCGGGCTGGCCTCGATCTCTTCGACGATGCGGCTGCCGATCACCACCGCGTCGGCGAGCGCGCCGATCTTCTGCGCGCCCGCGGCGTCACGGATGCCGAAACCCACGCCCACCGGCATGCCCGCCACGGCGCGGACGGCGGGGATGCGGCGGCCAAGTTCGTCGAAGTCGATATTGGCCGCGCCGGTCACGCCCTTGAGCGATACATAGTAGACATAGCCGCTGCCGGCGCGGGCGACATCGTGGAAACGCTCCACGGATGAAGTCGGGGCGAGCAGGAAAATCTGGTCGACTCCGGCGGCGCGCAGGCATGCGGTGAATTCCGCGCATTCTTCGGGCGGATAATCGACCACCAGCACGCCATCGACGCCCGCCGCGCGCGCGGCGGCGGCGAAAGCGCCTTGCCCCATCGCCTCGATCGGATTGGCGTAGCCCATCAGGACCACCGGCGTCGACGCATCACCGGCGCGAAAAGCGCGCACGATGTCGAGCACTCCGGCGAGACTCATGCCCCCGGCCAGCGCCCGTTCCGAAGCGCGCTGGATGGTCGGCCCGTCGGCCATCGGATCGGAGAACGGTACGCCGAGTTCGATGACGTCGGCCCCGCCCGCGACCAGCGCGCGCATCAGCGGCACGGTGAGTTCGCCATCGGGGTCGCCCGCGGTGATGAAAGGAATCAGCGCCTTGCGTCCGGCAGCCTGCAACTCATGGAAAACGGATTGGATTCTGGACATAAAAGCCCCATCTGGGCCGCTCTGGCTCAAAACCGGATGCCCGAGCGTTCGCCCACGGTGTGAATGTCTTTGTCGCCGCGCCCGGAAAGGTTGACCAGCAAGAGCTTGTCCTCGCCGAGCGTCGGCGCGATCTTCATGGCATGGGCCACGGCGTGGGCGGACTCCAGCGCCGGGATGATGCCCTCGAAACGGCAAAGGGCATGGAAGGCATCGAGCGCCTCTTCATCGGTCACCGCCACGTATTCGGCGCGCCCGCTATCCTTGAGCCAGGCGTGCTCCGGCCCCACGCCCGGATAATCCAGCCCGGCGGAAATGGAGTGGGTCTCGATGACCTGTCCATTCTCGTCCTGCATCAGATACGTGCGGTTGCCGTGCAGGACGCCCACCTTGGCGTTGGCCGTGAGCGGCGCGGCGTGGCGGCCCGTGGCGATGCCGTCCCCCGCCGCCTCGACGCCGATCAGACGCACGCCCTCGTGCGGAATATAGGGATGGAAAATCCCGATGGCGTTGGAGCCGCCGCCGACGCAGGCAATCACCGCGTCGGGCTGGCGTCCGAAGGCCTCCGGCATCTGCGCGAGGCACTCCTTGCCGATCACCGTCTGGAAATCGCGCACCATCGCCGGGTAGGGATGCGGCCCGGCCACGGTGCCGATGATGTAGAAGGTGTTGGAGACGTTCGTCACCCAGTCGCGCATGGCCTCGTTGAGCGCATCCTTGAGCGTCTTCGAGCCGGACTCCACGGGCACGACGGTCGCCCCGAGGAGCTTCATGCGATAGACGTTGGCGGCCTGCCGCTTCACATCCTCGGAACCCATGTACACCACGCACTCGAAACCGTAGCGCGCCGCGATCGTGGCGGTGGCCACGCCATGCTGCCCCGCGCCGGTCTCGGCGATCACCCTGGGCTTGCCCATGCGCCTGGCCAGCAACGCCTGCCCGATGCAGTTATTGACCTTGTGCGCCCCCGTATGGTTGAGATCCTCGCGCTTCAGGAGAAGCTGCGCCCCGCCCAGCTTCCCGGAAAGCCGCCGGGCGTGGTAGATCGGGCTGGGCCGCCCGACATAATGCTTGAGTTCATGCTCGAACTCGGCGGCGAAATCCGGGTCCGTGCCGCACGCCTCATAAGCCGCCCGCAATTCCGCCAGCGCCGGCATCAGCGTCTCGGCCACGAAAACGCCGCCGTAAGGGCCGAAATGGCCCCGCGCATCGGGCAACGAATAACGCATCTCAGCCATCGGCATCTCGAACTCCAGCGATAAAAGCGGCAATCTTCGCCGCATCCTTGACCCCTTTCGCGGTTTCCACCCCGCTCGACACATCGACCGCCCATGGCCGCAGCCTGCGGATAGCCTCGCCCACATTATCGGGATCGAGGCCGCCCGCGAGCACCAGCGGACGATCGAGACCGGCGGGGATCAACGACCAGTCGAACGTTGCGCCGCCGCCGCCATAGCTCCCGGTAAAAGCATCGACCAAAAGACCCCTCGCACCGGGACAGGAAGCGGAGAATTCTAGCAGATCGACTCCGGGCCGCATCCGCACCGCCTTGATCCAGGGCAGGCCGCGCGGCGCGCACAAGGCCGCGCAGCGGGCATCGTCCTCATCGCCGTGGAACTGGAGCAACTGCAAAGGCACGCGGCGCAAGACCTCATCCACGAAGTCCGCCTGTGGATCGACGAACAAACCGACGGCGGTCACGAAAGGCGGCAACATGGCCGCCAGCCCGGCGGCCTGCGCCACGGAAACATTGCGCGGGCTGGGCGGATAAAAGACAAAGCCGAGCGCGTCGGCGCCCGCCCGCGCCGCCGCCGTGACATCCTGCGGCCGGGTGAGGCCGCAAATCTTGATTCGGGTTCGTCGTGACATGCGGATGTTCGTTCATTGATTCCGGGCCGCGCCCTGACCGGGCGAAACCGCCCGGAAGAGGTCATGCCTCTTCCGTACTTACTCGATTGGCCCCGCTGGAGGGATATTTCCAGGCGGAATCAGCTTTCGACAAAGGTAAAACAAGGACGGGCGATGATACGCCCGCCGCCGGGCAGCGGCCAGCCCGGAGGATACGCCACGCCGCAAAGATAAAGCCCGTCCGGAGCAAAAGTCGGTGCGGCGCGCGCTCGCTCGCGGCTTGCCAGCACCTCGCCGAGCCATTGCGGCGGCTGTGCGCCCTTGCCGACATACACCAGGGCGCCGACGAGATTGCGCACCATGTGGTGCAAAAAACCGTTGGCGCGGAAATCGAACGTGATGACGCCGCCCTCGCGCGCCACGGCGGCCTCGTGCATGAGCCGCAACGGCGTCCTGGCCTGGCAGGACGCGGCGCGGAACGCGGAAAAATCATGCTCGCCGAGCAGGAGCCGCGCCGCGGCGGCCATCTTCGCCTCATCGAGCGGCAGATGGAACCATCCCGCCCGTCCGGCCAGCACCGCCGGACGCACCGGCGCATTGACCAGCACATAGCGATAACTGCGCTCGCGCGCGAGAAAGCGGGCATGGAAACGCTCATCGACCTCCGCCGCCCAGCGGATCGCCACCCCGGGCGGCAAATAAGTATTGGCGCCGCGCACCCAGGCCGTCGCCGGACGCCGCGCCGTGGTATCGAAATGCGCCACCTGCGCGGTGGCGTGCACACCGGCATCGGTGCGCCCGGCGGCGGCCACCCGCACGGCTTCGCCCGCGACGATCCCGAGCGCGCGCTCGATGGCATCCTGCACCGTGCGTCCGTGCGCCTGGCTTTGCCAGCCCTCGAACGCATCTCCCGCGTATTCAATGCCGAGCGCGACCCTCGCCGCCTTCACCACAGCCACCACATTCCCAGCAGGACGGCAAACGCCGCCAGCAATCCCGCGTCCGCCATGCCTGGACGCTCGCGCACCAGGCGCACGGCCTCGAAACCTCCAGCGGGCGGCGGCGACAACCAGTACCGCCAGCCGCGCCCATCCAGGCGCGCCTCATCGACATAGCGCAGCACGAGCAACAAGCGCATGGCCACCCTCTCCGCCGGCAGACCGAAAACGGCGCAGGGACGGGCGAGCGCGTACAGCCCGCTCACCAAGCGTCCGGGCGGCATGCGGGCCAGCAACACCGCCGTCCAGCACACGATCGCCAGCAAACGGCCCGCATGGACGAGCGCCAGCAGCAATCCTTCCCGGCTGGGACTGAGCCGCGGCCAGTCCGCGAAAACCGCTTCGCCCGGCGTAAACCATGCGAACAGCACAATAATCGCCAACAACAGCGCCCGCACCCGGACAAGCAGCCTCGCACAACGCGCGCGCGCCAACGCCAGCGCCACGGCCAGGCTCGCGGCGACCAACGCCGCGAGGCGCCACCCTTCAGCCACCTGCACGCAAAGCGCCGCAGCCATCCACAAAAGAAGAATCGAACTCGCATGCATAAAATGAACACCGCGACAAGATACAGTCCGGCGGCAACAGACCAAAACCCGCCCATTAGGGCTTCCGCACGCGAAGATCATAGCAGACGCTTCGCGCCGCCAAGAAATCAGCGGCGCTTCGCGCCGGGTAGAACGAACTGGATTGCCACGTCGCTTCGCTCCTCGCAATGACGAGGTGGGGAGGCTCTCCATAATGACGAGGCGGGGAGGCTCTCCACAATGGCGAGGTGGGGAGGCTCTCACAATGACGAGGTTGAAAGGCTTTTGCGATGACGGGGCGGAGGGGCTTTCGCTATGGCGCGTTTTTCTGAAGAATTCCCTCTCCCGCTTGCGGGAGAGGGTTTCGTTCCACATGGAGCGCGTCGACGCCGCTCCTGCCGTCCGGGCGGGAAAGAAAGCGGCCGCGGCTTGTCAAAAGTCCCGGACAAATTTTCAGTAACAGGAAACGGAAATGTCAAAGACTATCATCCTGATCGCCTCCGGGCTGGTCATCGGCATATTGGCGCTGTTGTTGGCGGCGAACGGCAATCCGCCCAATATGGGTATCTGCGTCGCGTGTTTCCTGCGCGACGCGGCGGGGGCGCTGAAGTTGCACGAAGCCGCGGCGGTGCGGTACTTGCGTCCGGAAATTCCCGGTTTCATCCTCGGCGCCTTCGCCGCCGCGTTGGCGGCGCGCGAGTTCAGGCCGTCGGCGGGTTCTTCGCCATTCCTGCGGCTCATGCTCGGCTTTTTCATGATGATCGGCTGCCTGGTGTTCCTCGGCTGCCCGCTGCGCATGGTGTTGCGCATCGCGGGCGGCGATTTGAACGCCATCGTCGGGCTGCTCGGTTTCGCCAGCGGCGTCGGCATCGGCATCATATTCCTGCGCAAGGATTTCACCTTGCCGCCCCATAATCCGCAGCCCGGAAATGAAGGCGTGTGGTTCCCCTTGTCCGCCCTCGCGCTCTTGTTGCTGTTTTTCTTCAAGAACGAACTTTTCGCCGCCAGCCAGCAAGGCCCCGGCGCGCTGCATGCTCCCGTCTGGTTATCGCTCGGCGCGGGACTCGCCATCGGCGTCATCGTGCAACGGACGCGCTTTTGCTTCGTCGGCATGATCAGCCATATCTTCCTTTTCCGGCGATTTTCCATGCTGCTGGGCGTGGCGGCGCTGATGGCCGTCGTGTTCATCGGCAATGTCGCGGCGGGCCGGTTCCACCCCGGTTTCGATGGACAGCCCATCGCCCACGCCGACGCGGCCTGGAATTTCCTCGGCATGATGCTGGCCGGTCTGTGCGGCGCTTTCCTCGGCGGTTGCCCGCTGCGTCAGGTCGTCGGCGCGGGCCAGGGCAATACGGATGCCGCGATGACCGTGACCGGCATGTTGCTCGCCGCCGCCGCCGCCCATAACTTCGCGCTGGCCTCCAGCCCCGCCGGTCCGACGCCCGGCGGCAAGAGCGTCGTGATCGCCGGCATCGTCTTCGCCCTCATCGTCGGCGCGCTGCATGCGCGTTTCAAGCCATTGAATACGGTGATGTCGCGGTAGCGATAGCGCGCCTGTATGCGCACACTCTCGCCGGCTATGCTATCGTCGCACGATCATGAAAGAGGGGTGCGCGGATGCTCGGGGAGAGAGCCGCGAATGAGACCAGCGAGGAGATGTGCAGATGCCGTTGCGGGATTTTGCCGTCCGGATTCTCGTCGATGAGCGGCATTGCGGCAGTGGATTTTTCCTGACGCAAACGCGCATCGTCACTTGCCTGGATGTGCCGGGAGGCCGCGCCGCGGTGACGTTTTCGTTTGCCGGAGAGGAGGACGCGGCCTATCCGGCGCATGTTGTCGAGACTTTGCCGCGGCACGGTCTCGCCATCCTGTCCGTCGATGAGGCGATTCTTCCCGCCGGGCGGCGCGCGCGCATCGCGCCGCTCACTATTGTTTCCGTGTGCGGGGAAGGCGAGGCGGAAACGGAAAGTCTTGGTTATCCGCTCGGGGACAAGGGGGCCGTCATTGCGAGGGCGGGATACATCAATGATTGTTATTGTTCGCGGGACGGCGGTACGAGGCTTTTGCGGCTCGCCGCCGCGAGCGCTATCACGGCGGGGTTCAGCGGCGCGCCGCTCATGGCGGCGGGAAAGTATCTGATCGGCGTCGTCAGCGTTTCTCCCGATGCGCGGCCATGCGAAGAAGAGCATGGCGTCGCCTGGGCCATTCCCGCCGATGTCCTGAAGGAATATTTCCCGGAACGATACGACGGCACTCGCCGATATGATCTGGACGGGCCGGTATTCCGCGATCTGGCGCGGGACGATTCCGGCGCGAACAGCCTGTCCCGTTTCCGTTTCGCCGCGCGGAAGACCGGGTTTGCCTGGCCGCCGGGGGTCGGGGAAGCGTTCGAGGCGTTTCATCGCTCCGGGGCGGCGTTTTCGTGGTGGCTGATCCGCGGCGGCGCGGGGACGGGGAAGAGCCGGACGGCGCTCGAATTCTGCGAGGCCCTCGAACGGCGGGGATGGCTCGCGGGTTTTCTTGCGCCGCGGGGCGGGAAGGCCGGTTTTTGGGAAACATGGACGCCCGCGCGCGACACTCTGCTGGTTGTCGATGACGTCGCACGGCCATTCAAGGCCGGAGAGGCCGGGCTGGCCGGAGAGGACGCGCCCCCCGATGCCGCCGCGATCATCCGCCGCCTCGCCGCGCGGGCGAAAGACGGCTTTCCCGGCGGGAAGAAGATCCGCCTGCTGCTGCTGGCGCGGGAATACAGGAAACGCCACGGCGCGAAGCATGAGTTTTCCTGGTATGCGGCGCTGAACGAGGGCTTGGGCAAGGATTATCGCCATGGCAAGACGCCTTTCACACTGCCCGTTCCCGGCGACCGGCAACTGTATGGAATTGCCCGGGACGCGCTCCGGCCCTTGCGGGACGCCGCCGCCGCGCGCCTGCTTGGCAACGAGGAGACATTCATCCGGAAACTGACGGAGACCGACCCGAAAAAACGCCCTCTCTTCGCCATGTTGCTGGCCAGCTATCTTGGCGAAAACAGGTGGAACAGCGGCGGGGTCACGCAGTGCGGCGCGCTCGGACACGTCATTGCACAGGCGTTCGGGCGGACGCTCAAATCCGCGCGCGTCGCGCGGGACAGGGCGCGCCTCGAAGCGCTGGTCGTTTCGACCCTGACCGGCGGCAAGGCCGGGGATTTCAGGCTGGAGGACATGGGCGATCCGCTCTGGAAGCATGGCCTGGGCCGGGCATCGCCATCGCCATCGAATGACGGCAATCGGCAATTCCGCTTCTATCCGCTCGAACCCAATCTCGTGGGCGAATATTTCATCCTCGAAGGCGGCGGACGCGCCAGTAATGGTTTGCCCCGCATCGCGGACGACGATATGGCGGACTGGATTTGGCGCGCGTGGCAAAGCGAGCCTTTGGCGACGGCGGTATTTTTCATTCGTTGTGCGCAGGATTTTCCGTCTACTCCGGAATGGGTCGAAAAGCGTTTCTTGCCGATCAGGGAAAAATTGCAATCGGCGAGGAGCGCGCCGGAAAGTGCAAAAGACGCGATTGCCGCGCTGGAATGGATATACGACCAGGTTTCGATGGCTCTGACGGCGTTTCTCGATGGCGGCACGGGCAAGAAAGTGCTCGCCGCCATACAGTCCCCGCGCGCGCGCGCCGAGGCGTCGGTCAATCTGGTCGCCGATTATGGCAGGGCGGGCGATCTTGCCGGAGCGCGCGCGATCTTCGCGGCGATGGCGGCATTGGGCGATTCGGAGGCGATACGGCTTGCGCGCGCCCGGGCGTCTGTCGATCTTGTCGACGCGCATGGCAAGGCGGGCGATCTTGCCGGGGCGCGGGCGATCTTCGCGGCGATGGCGACTTTCGGCAATGCGGAGGAAATGCGGATTTTGCGCGCGGAAGCGTCCGCCCATTTGATTTACGACTATGGCGAAGCGGGCGCTCTCGCCGAAGCGCGGACGCTCCTCGATAAAATGGAGGCTCTCGGCGACGCGGAGGAAGTGCGGATTGAACGCGCCCAGGCGGCCTTCAATTTGATTACCGACTATATCAATGCGGATGAACGCGCCGAGGCGCGCGCCATTTTTGAAACAATGGCGACTTTCGGCGATGCGGAAGGCGTGCGGCTTGCGCGCGCCCAGGCATCTGTCAATCTTGTCAACGCTTATGGCAAGGCGGGCGAACGCGCTGAAGCGCGGGCGATTTTCGATGCGATGGGAGCCTTGGGCGATACGGAGGAAGTGCGGGTTTTGCGCGCCGGGGCGGCTTTCAATCTGATTCTCGCTTATGGCGGCGATCTTGCCGGGGCGCGGGCGATCTTTGAAACGATGCGGACTTTCGGCGACGCGGAAGAAGTGCGGCTTTTATGCGCCGAGGCGGCTTTCAATCTGATTCTCGCTTATGGCGGCGACCTTGCCGGAGCGCGGGCGATCTTTGCGGCAATGGCGACTTTCGGCGACGCGGAGGAAGTGCGGCTTTTACGCGCGCGCGCCTCCGTCGATCTGATTTTCGACTATGGCAACGCGGGCGATCCCGCCGAAGCGCGCGCGATCTTCGCGGCAATGGAAGCGCTTGGCGATTCGGAAGAAATGCGGGTTTTACGCGCGGAAGCGTCTTTCAATCTCATCAATGCCTATAGCAGAACGGGTGATCTGGCCGAAGCGCGGGCGATTTTCACGGCGATGGAGAGTCTCGGCGATTTGGCGGAAGTGCGGATGGCGCGCGCCATGGCATCCGTCAGTCTGGTCAATGGCTATGGCAATGCGGGCAAACTTGCCGAAGCGCGGACGGTTTTCGAGGCGATGAAGACTTTCGGCGATGCGGAGGAAATACGAGGCCCATGCGCCGAAGCATCTTTCAATTTGATCAACGCCTATGGCAAGGCGGGTGATTTTGTCGAAGCGCGGGCGATCTTCGCGGCAATGGAGGCTTTCGGCGACGCGGAAGAAACGCGGCTTGCGCGCGCCAAGGCGTCGGTCAATCTGATCGCCGATCACGGCAAGGCGGGCGACCTGGCCGAAGCGCGGGCGATTTTCGAGGCGATGGCGGCTTTGGGCGACTCGGAGGCGGTGCGGCTCGAACGCGCCAAGGCGTCTTTCAATCTGATCGGCATCTACAGCAAAACAGGCGACTTGGCCGAGGCGCGGGTAGTCTTCGCGGCGATGAGCGCCTTGGGCGATTCGGAAGAAGTGCGCGTTTTGCGCGCCCGGGCGTCGGTCAATCTGGTTCTCGTCCATGGCAATGCGGGCGACTTCGCCGAGGCGCGGGCAATTTTCGAAACGATGGCGGCTTTGGGCGATTCGGAAGCGGTGCGGCTCGAACGCGCCAAGGCGTCGGTCAATCTGATCGGCGCCCACGGCAATGCGGGCGGATTTGCCGAAGCGCGCGCGATCCTCGAGGCAATGGAGAGCTTCGACAATTCGGAAGAAGTGCGGCTCAGGCGCGCCAAGGCGTCGATCAATCTGATTCTCGACTATTGCAAAGCGGGCGAATTGGCCGAGGCGCGCGCGATCTTCGATACGATGGAATCTTTCGGCGACGCGGAAGAAATACGGGTTTTGCGCGCCAGGGCGTCGGTCAATCTGATCAGCGCCTATGGCAATGCGGGAAAACTTGCCGAAGCGCGGAAAATCTTCGCGGCGATGGGAACCCTTGGCGATTCGGAAGAAGTGCGGCTCAGACGCGCCCGGGCGTCCGTCAATCTCATCAACGCCTGCGGCAAGGCGGGCGAATTGATCGAAGCGCGCGTGATCTTCGCGGCCATGGGAGCTTTCGGCGGCTCGGAAGAAATGCGGGTCTTACGCGCCAAGGCATCCGTCAATATGATGGCCTTTTATAGCAACGCGGGCCAATCCGCCAAGGCGCGCGCGATCTTCGCGGCGATGCAGGCTTTCGGCGATTCGGAAGAAGTGCGGATTTTGCGCGCCAGGGCGTCTCTCAATCCGATCCTCGACCATTGCGGGGCGGGCGAACTGGCCGCGGCGCGCGCGATTTTCACGGCGATGGAAACCTTTGGCGATGCGGAAGAAGTCCGGCTCGAACGCGCCAAGGCGTCTGTCAGCCTGATCGACGCCTATGGCAATGCGGGCGAACTTTCCGAAGCGCGGGCGATTTTCGCGGCGATGGCCGCCCTGGGCGATTCGGAGGCGGTGCAGGCCGAACGCGCCCAAGCGTCGGTCAACCTGATTCTCGCCTACGGCAATGCGAACCAACCCGCCGAAGCGCGGGCGGTCTTCGCCGCGATGTGGGACCTTGGCGATTCGGAAAAAGTGCGGGTTGCGCGCGCGCAGGCGTCTTTCAATCTGATTTTCGCCTATGGCAAAGCGGGCAAACCCATCGAAAGGCGGGCGATCTCCAGGGCGCTGGCGGCCTTCGGCAAACCGAGGGCCGCCGCGCGGCGCGAACGCGCCAGGGCGTCCGCCGATCTGGTCGCCGCTTACGGCAAGGCGGGCAAATTTGCCGAGGCGCGGGCGGCGCTCGATGCGATGGAAGTTTTCGGCGATGCGGAGGAAATCCTGGGTCTCCGCGCCAAAGCGTCGGTCAACCTGATTCTCGACTATTGCAAAGCGGGCCAACCCGCCGAGGCGCGGGCAATCTTCGCGGCGATGAGCGCTTTGGGCGACTCGGAAGCGGTGCGGGCGGAGCGCGCCAAAGCATCTTTCAATCTGTCCATGCGCAAACTCGGCGGCATACTTTTCCGCACGGGAAAGCGCGACTGAACCTCCGGGGCGTCCGGCGGGGTCTTCGCGCCCGCAAGTCATATTTCGACGGCGCCTCTCTGTGTCGTGTATTGGCCTCCGGGCGCGGCGGCCCCGGGCAGAGCCGCCGGCGAGTGGATTCATCAGTCTTGCAGCGCTTCGATCTGCGCCTTGACTTCAGCTTCGGCCTGGCGCACGGATTCCGCCCCCATGGCGAAACCTTCACCGTAGATGAAACGCAC
>JAIRLA010000238.1 GCA_031259795.1 Azoarcus sp. | reverse complement strand
GACACCTACCTTTACGGAGCGCATGCCCGCAGCGCGGTGGCGTTCGGTTTTCACCAGTTGGCGTTTGGTTCCCAGGCCGCCCTCACCGCCGACAATTTCAATGCGGCCCGCATCGCGCTCCAGACCCAGTACCGCCCCGATGGCTCCGCGCTGGCGATCCGCCCGACACACTTGATTGTCGGGCCATCGAACGAGGCGGCCGCGCGTAAGCTCCTCAACGCCGAACTCATCAACGGCGGCGAGACCAACATCTGGCGCGGCGCGGCGCAGTTGATCGTCTCGCCGCATCTGGCATAAGGCGTCGGCGATGAGCGCACGTAAAACCTCCGATCCGAAGCCGCCCGTCAACCTCGTCGTCCGAGCGCTGCGGCAGGGCTTCCGCCGCGCCGGGCGGGCGTGGTCGGAGACGGGCACGGTCATTAGTACAAACGAATTCACCGAAGAGCAGCTTGCCGCGATCCTCGCCGAAAAAATGCTTGTGGTTAGTTCAGTTGACGACGAGACCACGCGCTGATAAACGACAATGAATTGCCCCGTCATCATCTACGCCAGCCTGGCCGATCTCTACGCCCTCTACGGCGAAGAGGAGATCAACCAGCGCGCCGACCGTGACCGCACCGGCACGCCCGCGCCCGAGTTGATCCGGCGGGTGCTGGTCGATGCGACGGCGGAGATCAACGCCGCGCTGCGCGCTCGCTACCGCCTGCCGATCCCCGACGACCCGCTGATCCGGCGCATCTGCTGCGACATTGCGCACGAGGCGCTGTGCATCGACAAGGCGCCCGAGGCACTGACCGAGCGCGCCGCCTGGGCGCGGGGGCAACTGGCGCAGATCGCCGAGGGCAAGCTCTCGCTGTGCGCCGACGAGATCGACGGGCCAATGGCGACGGTCGAGATGGTGAGCGGCCGCGAGCATTCCCCCTTCATGTCGCCGTTTGCGCGGCGCAGGAATGTGTCATGAGCCGCCAGTTCGACCTGGTCGGCCCGCGCTACGTGCTGCGGCGCGGGTTGCCGTGGTCGATCACCATGTGGCGCGGCGCGCCGGGGCCGGAGCGCACGCCGATCGACATGACAGGATGCTCGGCGCGCTTTGAGGTCACCAACGTGTTGCACCCGCCGCCGTACCCCGATGCCGTAGTGTATCCGGTCGCGGTGATGGGGGCGTCCGGCATCTGCCACGTCATCCTGTCGGCCGCCGATACGGCGGCGATCAAGACCACGGCGGCGCGTTACCGCCTGGTTATCACCGACAGCCTAGGCAACGACGAGGTGGTTTTGTACGGGCGGCTGGCGATCCTGGAGGCGGGCAAATGATGAATCCATGCGTCATCGAGGTCATCGAAGTCGGGGTGCAGGGGCCGCCCGGCCCGCCCGGCATCGACGCGCCCGGTTCGATCGTCGCCCGCACAGCGGGCGCGGCGCTCTCGGCGCTCATCGCGGTGTGGGAAGACGAGGATGGCGCGGTGTGGCCGCTCGATTGGCGCGATGCCGCTCACATCGACCTGCTCGCCGGGGTGACGCGCACGGCGGCGCTGGCGGGCGACGAGATCACGATCCAGCGCGCCGGGGTGGTCGATGCCGCCGGTCTCGGTCTTGTGCCGGGGCCGGTGTGGATCGGCGAGGACGGGCGGCTGACGCAGACGCCGCCCGTGGACGGTTTCGATGTTTATCTTGGCCCGGCGCTTTCGGGATCGCGGATGATCCTGTCGCCCGCCGAGCCGATTTTTTTGGAGTGACGAATCATGGTGGATAAATATCTCGCGCGCGACGCGGGCAAGACGGGCCAGAAGACCCCGGTGACGGCATCTGCGGGCACGTCGGACGCGGGCAAGATTCTCGCGCTCGATTCGTCCGGCAAGATCGATCCGACCGTGCTGCCCGACGGCGTCGGCGCGAACGTGAACACGGCGGTGGCGGCGGAAAACCTTTCCGCTGGCGCGTTCGTGAATCTGTTCAATGACGGCGGCACATTTTCCGCGCGCTTGGCGGACAACAGCAACGGTCGCGCCGCCGATGGATTTGTGCTCGTCGCAGTCGCTTCCGCCGCCTCCGCTTCTGTCTACCCCCTGGGCGAACTCAACAGCGGGCTGTCATCGCTCACTGTCGGCGCTGAATACTGGCTCGGCACGGTGGGCGGCGTCATCGCAACGCCGCTCGACGAGACCTCGACAAGCAACGCCGGATATCTGTCGCAGTTTCTTGGCAAGGCAAAAAGCGCAACGGAGATGATTACCGTGCGTGACGAGGCCGTGACGCTGTAATGCCTGTAATACATAGACCACTCGTACAATCGCTCGGGGGGCAGCGCCAGCTTCCCTCCGGCGATCTGCTCGACATCGGCGCAGCGGAAATCGCCGGGCCGTTCCCGGATTATGCCAATGCAGAGACTCTGACCGGCATCTCAGCCGGCGGCGCGGCATGGGTCGCCGACCGCAGCGGCTTCATCGCCGTGCAAGTGACGATCAATCCGAACCCGTATAACGCTTTTGATGTTGTTGTCGATGGCGTAACAATATTCCGTCATTCTGATTACTACCCCAACGGCAACGGGTGGTCATACGCGTGGCTCTTCCCCGTTGCGGCGGGACAGGCGGTCAGTGTCCAAGTGGATGGTGCCATCACCGCGTTCTCGGCGCAGTTCATCCCGCCGCTGCTCGCCACGATCAGCGCGCCGAATATCATATCTTGCGGCTCGTACTCGTTGCTCGAGCAAGCCACGGACGAGAACTGGATCGACAGCAAGCCGATCTACCGGCGCACGATCAGCCTGCCGGATGAGACGATGGATATCGGCTCCTCCGGGCGCATAAATTACACTAACATATTCGGCGCGGCGAACTACGTAGACAAGCTCATCAGACTGGATTGCCGCATGACCGACGGCGTCGGCAACGAATGGGTGGGAGCGCTTCCACTCGCGGTGAATAATGCCACAAACGTGGCAATTATCTACAATAAACGTACAGACATTCTTTCCCTGATCTGGGCAACCGCAGGCCTGGCCGGGGCGATGAAAGATGCGTATATCACGTTTCACTACACGAAATCATGAGCGGCGATTGCGTGACCTTCCTCGGGCTTGAGCCGCGCATCATCGAGCGCCTGGCGCGATCGGGGCTGCCCGATGATGGCGTCAAGATACTGTCGATTGCCGACGTGGCCGACGCCACCGAGCAGTCGCTGCCCAAACCCTCGGTGCGCGTGGCCTTCGGCGGCTACACCATCGTGCAGGACGCCACGCCCCTGCCGCCTGGGTGGGCGCGCATCGAACAAACGTGGCTTGTCGTACCGGCGGTGCGCAACGTGCGCGAGATGACGACGGGCGTGGCGGCGCGCCATGACGCAAGCAACCTCATCGACCGCGTCTTCGACGCGCTCGAGGGGTGGAATCCGGGCGACGGCTACGGCGTGCTCAAGGCGGCGACGCCCGGCTATCGCCCGGTGGCGCTGGACGGCAGTCTGTACGTGCCGCTGGCGTTTACATCGACTTTTCGGAGGCATACGACATGCGAATGAAGCTTGTTGTGCAACACACATGGCAGGGCCGCACGCGCCCGGCGGGCACGGTGATCGATGTGACCGAGGCCGAGGCGAAGGGGCTGGTCGAGGCGGGGGTCGCCGTGAGGCTCGCACCGCGCGGCAATGGCGGCTGCCGCAACTGCGGCAGGCCAAGGTGAAGAAGGAGAAGGCATGGAAGTGAAACTACTGCGCCCGCATACCCACGGCGGGCGGCATTACCCGGAGGGCGCGCTGATCAAGCTGCGCCCGGATCAGGCTCAATGGTTGATCGCCGTCGGCGTGGCGCAGGCCGCGCCCGAGACGGCGGCGAAGAAGGAGAAGTGAGATGGCGCTGACAGGTAATACCCCGATCATCTGGACGGGGCAGGGGCCGGTACAGATCGGCACGTTCGATCTCGAGCGCGGCACACCCGATCAAGGGTATATAGTCGATGCGTACCGCATCGGCTGCGGTACGACGGCGCTCACCACGAGCGTGGCCGTGGAGAAGAAGCAACTCAAGGAGTCGTGCAGTGGGCAACGCGCGACGCTTGCCGAATTCATCACGTCTCAAACGATGAGCGTCTCATTGCAGCTCATTCAGTTTTCCGGTAAGACGCTTGCGGCGGCGCTTTTCGGCGACGCAGTGGCGGTGCCCGCAGGTACCGTGACAGACGAGATTCTGCCTGAACTCGCGGCAGAGGATTACTTCAATTTGCGCCACGTCAAGGCCAGCAACATCGTCATCACCGACTCGACGGCAAGCACCCCAATTGAGTATGTCGAGGGGACGCACTACGAGGTCGAGGACGCGGCGCAAGGGCGCATCAAGCTGATTGCCCACCCGGCGAACCACGTCGAGCCTGTCAAGGTTGATTACGCGTATGGCGACAGCGTCAACATCAAGGTGTTCTCGCGGCCAAGCGTCGAGCGCGGCATCATATTCGATGGGCTTAACTCAGCCGGGCAGAAGGCGCGGCTCATCATTCCGCGCGTGACCCTCACGCTCGACGGGGACTTTTCGTGGATTGGCGAAGAAGAGACGACGCTGACATTGTCCGGCCAAGCGCTCTACGTCGCCGAGCTTGAGAACGATCCGGTCTACAGCGGCTTCGCTCGCATCACGCTGTTCGATTGATTGATCCGGAATTGACCCGTCATGGCCGGTAACAACGACCTCACCACGCGCCTCGCCATCGTCGTCACGGCGGCGGGCGCGGGCGCGCTCGGCGTCGTCGCAAAGGACGCGATCGACTTCGAGGCCGCCATGGCCGACGTTGCCAAGGTCGTCGACGGCACAGACGAGCAGCTTGCCTCGCTTGCCAAACGAATAAAGGAGCTATCGACCGAGCTACCCATCGCCGCCGATGGGCTGGCGAAAATGGCGGCGGCGGGCGGGCAACTCGGCATACCGATCGAAAAGCTGGAGCAGTTCATTCAGCTTTCGGCAGAGATGTCTACCGCCTTTGGCATCGATGCCGACGCGGCCGGGGCGGCGGTGGCCAAGCTCTCAAATGTCTTTAACTTGCCGCTGGAGGGCGTGCGCGACCTGGGTGACGCCATTAATGTCCTTGGCAACACCACGGCGGCGGCCGAAAAAGACATCATCAACGTCATGACCCGCATCGGCGGGACGGCAAAGCAATTCGGGCTGACGGGCAAGCAGGCGGCGGCGCTGGCATCGACGATGCTCTCGCTCGGGGTGAGCAGTCAGGTTGCGGGCACCGGCATCAATGCGATGCTGGCAAAGTTGCAGACGGCAGGCGATCAAAGCAAGGAATTCCGGCAAGCGCTCGAAGACATCGGCCTATCAGCCTCGCAACTTGCCGACAGCATCCGCGAGAACCCGCAAGCGGCGCTGACCGAGTTCCTCGATACGCTCGAAAAGCTGGACGCATCGGATCGCGCCAGCGTGCTCACGCGCATGTTCGGCACCGAGTATCAGGATGACATCGCGCGCCTGCTCAACGGGCTTAAACAGTACAAGGAATCGCTCGATCGCGTCTCCGACAGCAGCAAGACGGCCGGAGCGATGTCGGCGGAATTCAAAAAGCGCCTCGAGACGACGCAGGCGCAGATCGACATACTCCAGAACAGCGTCAAGAATCTGTCGATCACCCTCGGAGACGCACTGTTGCCTGCGATCAAGGCCAGCGCCGAGTCGATGAGCGACATGACGGCGGCGCTGGCGACATTCGCGGAAGAACACCCGCATATCACGGCGACCGCCGTCCAGATTACGACGCTGATCTCAACTGTCGGCGCGTTGCGGCTGGCGCTGACGGCGATGGGGATCACGGGGACGCTGTCATTTGCCGGAATCATTGCGAAGGTCAAGGCGCTTGGCGCGGCGCTCATTGTGCCCATCTCGCGCATCAGCAAGCTCAATGTCGCGGTGCTTGCCACCGCTACGGCAATCGCGTCTGTGCAATTCGCCAAGCACCTCCGCGAAGAATATGAGGATGTTCAGCTTGCCGGGGATTGGCTCGCGCTCCAGTTCTCGAAACTGAAAGAAAAAGCTGTTGGTGTATTTAAGTCCATTGCTGCGGAGACTCCGCAAGAACTCCGCAAGGTAACGGAGGCAACGAAGAAAGCCGTCGACGAGATCGAGGAGCAGTACATCGACCTCTCGGTGATGCAGGCGCAGACGGCCAGGGCGCTCAGAGAGGTACGTAAAGCCGCAGAAGACGCGTTGAAAAGTACTCCCGAAGCGATGCGGGACGCCGAGCTTGCCGCCGAAAATCTGGGCGGCGCGCTTGCGCGGCTGCAAACGGATTTGTCGGCGCTCTCGTCGAAAGACCTCGGCGCGGAGATGGCGAAGCGGATCGGAAACCGCTTCAAAGAGAGCAGGATCGCCGCCGAGCGCTATGCAAGTGAGATGAACCGCATCCTCGTTGAGGGGTTCGAGCGCGCGGGCGCGAATGGCGCACAAGCGCTGGGCGTCATCAGCGAAGAAGCGCAAGAGGCCCTCGATAGCGTCAACATGATCGCCGAAGGGCTGTTGCACGTCCAGATATCGGCGCATGATGCGGGAATTGCGCTCGCCGCCGCAATCGATGGCGCGCTCGAGAAAGCAGACAGCGAAAGGGCGCTGGGAGCGCTGGCCGAGCGCATTGAGGAATGGGGCCGCGCCGGGCGTCTTTCCGCCGAACAAGTCACCGCCGCGTTCGGCAAGATTTATGACAAGATCGATGACCTCAAAGTCGGCATCAACAGCGTGGAAGAGGCGCTGCGCGCGCTTGGCGTCACCTCCGACCACGAACTCAAGCGCATGGCGACCTCCGCGCGCGAGGCGTTCAACGCAGTGGTCAGTGGCAATGCCTCCTTGCGCGAGCGCCAGGCGGCCTTCCGCGCTTATGCCGATGCGGCCATCGCGGCGAACAACGGCGTCGCCGACGAGGCGCTCAAGGTCGAGGCGGCCTATCAGGGCATGAGCATTTCCGCCGACGAGGCGGGCAACGTCATCGTCCAGAGCATGGGCGAGGCGGTACGTGCCCTGCGCGAACAAAACGAAGCGGCGGCGGATGCGCGCGGCGCGATCGAGGGCATGGGCGACGGGGCCGACGACGCGGCCGCCGAAGTCGAAGGGGCAACGCAGAGCATCGAGCGCTCTGTTCGCAAAGGCGGCGAAATACCGTGGCTCGACGCCGAAAAGGCGATGAGCCGCTATGCATCGGAAGCGGGGGCGGTCGCGCAGAAAGTCCAGCAGGATGTGTGGTCGGCATATTACAAGTCCATGGGCGGCCGCGACGGCAAAGAGATCGCGGTCGAGGTCACCCGCTATCAAGAGATGTTCTACGACGCCCTCGACAAAGGGCGAAAAGCGGCGGCGCGCTATGTAGATCAAATGGAGGCGCTCGACGAACGCCAGCGGCAGGTGATGTCGGGCGCGGACAGCGGCGTATCCGATCTGCGCCTGCGCCTGCTCGAGATCGAGGGCACAGAGGAGGAGGTCGCAAAAGCGAGGCTGGCGCGCGACAAGGAAGAGCGCAACGTTCAGATTCAGTTGCTCGAGATCGAAGCCGCGCGCGCCGCGCTCCAGGGCGACACGGCCGCGGCCGCCGCCGCGCGCGACAAGATCGCATCGCTGCGGCAGGAACTGGCGCTGCTCGACCGCATCTACGAAGCAGAGCAGCGCCGCGCCCGCGAAGAGCGCGAGAAGCAGGCGCGCGAAGAAGCCGAAAAGCGCTTGCAGGAAGAGCGCGATGCGCGCTCGCGCGGCGAAAACGTCAATGATGTCAACATCTACATCGAGGGCATCCTCGACGTGAACGACCCGGTGACGCTTGATATGCTCGGGCGCAAGATGCTGCCCGTCCTCGGCGATCTCGGACGGCGGGGGGCGGGCAAGTGAGCGTCAACCGCATCATGTGCAATCGGGATAACCTCGCGCGCGATGCGGCGATCGCGGCCTCGGCGCAGCGCGCAAGCACCGACATCCGCCTCATCTCGCAGAGCCGCACCGGCGGCGGCCAGATGGCGGTGACGGGGCCGTATTCCGGCGTCGATGACGCGTACATCGACATCGAGATCACTTCCGGCACCGGCGGCGACCTCGTCGCATCGCAGCCCGTCGTGCGCGGCGTCGGCTCCGGCGCGCTCACTGTCGAGTCGATCGACGTCGCGGCGGTGCCCGATACCATTACCTTGGCATTGGCCGACAAAGGCTCCGCGCCCGTGCCCGCCGAACTCGAATTCTTTGGCGCGACGCTGGCGGCGAAGACGCCGGGGCTGTCGGGCAATGATCTGGGCATCATGGTGACGCGCAACCTGACGCTCGATCCCACCCAGTATTCGACCTTGGAAGCGATCACGGCGGACACGGTCGAACTCATCGGCGACGCGTGGAACTGGGGCCAGCCCCAAGGCAACGGCATTGCGATCCCGGCCCAGGCGCTGCGCATCCAGTTCGCCGGATTCCCGACCGTGCACCGGACGTGGAAGACGTGGAGCGAAGGGAAATTCGTCTATCGGCTCGATCCCGCGCCCATATACGACATCCCCGAAAATACCCGCATCATCGCCGTCTCGGGCGGTTACGACTTGGCGCTCTCGGACGGGACGAATACCGAGACCTACGCCGATATCATCACGGTGTATGACTTCCTCAGCGCCGTCGACACCCGCAGCGCGCTTGCCGAGGTGCGCGGCGTCATCGCTTACGACACCGCGCCCGGCGGCATGGCCATCACCGACATCCCGCTAAGAACCGATGCGCACAGCCTGCCGCCCCTGGGCGGCAAGGTGGTGGTCGACGAGGTCGCCCCGGACGCCCCGACAGAAAACATCATCCTGCACCCGCTCGGCCAGACATCCGCCGGGCAATGGACGGTGTCGGGCGAAGTGACGGGGACGCTGCCGTCGGCAACCTCGGGCGTACCCTACAAGCATGGCCCCGTACATTTCACCCTGCCGCCCGAGACGGCGGTCGGGGTCAATGCCGGGATCGATGCTGTCTACAAGCCGCTCAAGCGCACCGGCGGCGCGCCGCTGCCCTCGATCTGCTTTAAGCCGCTTCTGCTGGGCGTGGCGGCGACCGACAAGCGCGTGATATTTACATGGACGAGGCTCGACAAGAGTGACTGCCACTGCGAGCGCAAGCCCGCGCTGCGCATCTCGCTGTCGTGCCTCGGACTGACAGGAGGAGATGACGAAATGTTAGACCCGGAGTTCCAGACCCGGCTCGAAACCCTGTTCGACTGGCGGCGCGAATTCACCGCAGCGAACACCACGACGGGGCCGGACGCGCTCACCGTGGTGCAGGACCTCGATTTTGCCGACCGCATAACCGGAATATTCTCGAATACCATCGAGCAGGCCTACGGCGAGCCTGCCGCCTGCACGCTGTGGGATAGCTATTTCGAGAAAATGAAGACCGAGCTTGCCGTCCTTTACGGCATCGACGGCCACCTGCCGCCGATGATCGACGCGGCGACGCAAGAAGAAGAGGACGCCACCGCCGCGTTGTGGGCGACGATCACCGGCAAGGCGACGACGATCCAGGGCGGCCAAACCGGCAGCATTTTCTACAACACGGCGAACAAGCACTACTATCGGCTCGATGTAAACACAGTGACGCAGGTTTCCGGCAGCGTGTCGATTGAGAGCTACCCGACATTGCCGCTGACTTACCCGTTCACGTTGAGCTACAACGGCTCAACAGTCACCGAGCCGCGCCAGATACAGCCCTTTCCAATCGAAAACTGGGCCGTGGGCGGCTCACAGATTCTTACCGCGAGCGTAAGGACGTCGGAGTCGACCTCGACGACGATCAGCATCAAGTTTGCATACACCGACCTCGGCATGGCCCCCGACGCCGAGGAAGAAGAGGAGGAAACGGGCGGCGAGAACCTGCGGGTCGATCGCACGGACGGATCATTCGACCGCGTCCTCGAGCAGCTCGCGCGCCGCTATGTCGCGAACATGGATCATGTACTTGCCGTGGGAGGGATCGTCCCAAAATCTGACGCCAGCAGCAGCGCGATAGCCGGGGACGGCTGCTGGCGCGACCCCGGACATGATTACGCGTGGACGGACGACGACGGCAATTACCTGCCGATATTCAACAACGAGCCGTATGTCTCTTCGCGGCGCGTCAACGGCGAGCCGCGATCGACGCGCGAGTTCGGCGTCGGCGTGGTAACGGACTGCGAGCACCGCTTGATCGAGGGCGACAAGATCGTCATCACGATCAACGGCGCGGGCACGGCGGACGCCGCCGGCGACATCGTCATCCCGGTGATCGCCGCCGCCGCGGCGCAATTCAGCGGCGGCGCGGACGGCGACTCGACGCAGACATGGACAGTGCGCAGCGCTATCCAAGGGTCATTGCCGGACTGGCCGAGGCCCTTCGGTAGCGCCGTGCCGCACGCGGCCGGGGCGATCACCGTGCGAATATCCGACGGCGCGATCGCCTGGGAGGTGGGGGATGCCATCTCCGTCAGTCTCGAGGGCGGCACGTTGCGTTGGCGGCGTGACGACGGCGCATGGAATGACGAGCAGATTTTCGGATCAGGCATCGACATGGGCGACGGTCTCACGCTCACCGCCGCGCCGGGGGCCGCGCCGTCGTTCGTCGCGGGCGATACATGGCGGTTTCAAGCCGTGGCCACGCATGGCGTGAGCCGCCTGCGCGCCCCTGTGCCGGGTAACGCATTCGCATGGGACGGCGACGCGGCGCAGATCGACATCGACCTCGGCTCGACTCAGCAGATCGAGTCGATCTTGCTCGCTCTGCATACCCTGCCGCCGGGCGCTCTGGTGACGCTGATCGATGCCGACGGCGCGTGGTCGGTGCCGCTCGTGCGGCGCGAGGGGGCGATGCTCGCCATGCTGCCCGCCGGATCGGCGGCGCGCCATGTCCGCATCAGCATCACCGGCGCGGGCGCGGGCGCGGCGATCGGCTGGATATTCATCGGCGCGGGCTGGGAGCCATCCGTTGGCGCGTCCGAACTCACCATGCAGCGCAGGTACGGCCTGGCGCGCGGCGAGGGCCTCAATCCCTCGGCGCTCTACCGGGGCCGGGGCAACGGCGGGCGGTGGCGGTGGAATTTCGACAATGGCGGCGCGCTCCTGGGCGAAAACGCAGATGATCTCGTCGGCATCATCGACTACGTCGCCGCGCACGGGCTTGAGCCGGTGTGCCTGGTGCCCGATCTGCGCCGCCCGGATCGTGCGGCGCTGGCGGTCATCAATGCCGACGAAATAAGCCTGACCGAATACATGCAGTGGCAGGCCGAGGGCGTGCGCACGCCCGTGGTCTCGGTCGATCTGCCGTTCCGGGCGGTAATCGAATGATCCTGCATATCTATGGCATCCCGCCCGCCGCCTTCGCAGTGCTCGACGCCGGGGCGCTGCGCAGTTCGGTCGCGGGCGAAGTGCCGAGCATCGATGTCACGCTCGACAACGCGCGCGGCGAGGCGGCCGGGCTGCTGGCCGTGCCGCCGCTGCGCGCCCGCGCCGCGCTGGTCGACGGCGATGACATCATCTTTGCCGGGCGCGTCCAGTCCGTGACGCTCGCGGCCGTCGCAACCGTTCATCTGGAGCAGTAAATCATGGCAGACACATATCAATGGCTCTCCGCAGCACTTATCCCCGCGCAGACCGCGCTACGGGATCGCATAGACCTCGGGGGGCTGGCCGGGGCCTTTAGTATCTATGACAGCAGCGATACGCTGCTGGCGACGCTGGCGCTGGCCACGCCCTCGGGCACCATCGACAGTAACGGCAAGCTCACTCTGTCGCCGGGCGCGCCGGAGTCAAACGCCCCGGCAAGCGGCGTGGCGCACCATGCCGTGCTCCGGGCCGGGGACGGTACTGCGCTGCTCAATATCGACGTCATCGAGGGCACGGCGGCGCAGGCAGGCTATATCGTCATCAGTACCGCGAACATCATCGCGGGCGGCTCGGTTTCGTTGATCGCCGCATCTGTTGGCTGATCTGGATCACAGCCATGGCTGACATTCTTAACGGATTTGAATGGGTCAATGGCTACCTGGGTACCGAGCCGTGGGAACTCAACGCGACATGGACGTATCAGTCCGCCCTTCCCCTTGCAAGTAAGATCGGAATTGCATATGGCGCGACAAGCAGGATAGCGACTGGGATCGTCACGGCCTCGTCACCGGATATCGTTTTCAACTATATCCGGGTTATGTCGTCCAGTGACTATTTCCGCGTGCGTTTCTACAACGCGGATACTGACCAGTTGTATTCGACTGTACTCAATCTTGGGGGATCATTTGCCTACTGGAATACGCAGACAGTACAGTGCAGCGACCTGCCTGCGGGGAATTTCCGCCTCGTGTTCGAGGTTTATTGTCGGGCAGTGACCACAATGTCTGGATGGAGCCGGTTTCCGGTTTTACAATGCCGCCCGGCCCTGTGCTGGCGCCGATTGGCCCCCCCCGCGCGCTCGTGAGCATCGTCGGCAATGCTGAAATAATAATCCCTTCCCCGTTCGGGGATTTCATCGCGCAGGCGGCCTTGCCGGTACGTGTCAGCGCGGATATTCCGCCGCCGTTCGGCGATATCAATATAGATGCGAGCGCGCCGCAGGGCATCGTCGGCAGGATTCCATCGCCGCTCGACGCCCGCCTGCCGCGCGGCTTGATCGACGTGCGTGGCCACGCGCGCATCATGATCCCGCCTGCGCTCGGCGTGCCGCGCGCGCGGGCCTTGACCGCGCGCCGCGTGCTGATCGCCGTGCCGCCGGTGCTGGGCGTCCCGGTCGCGCTGGCTTCGCCTCCGGTCGATGCCATCGCCGCCGTTCCCGCGCCGCTGCCCGCGCCGCGCGTGACGGCGCGCATCGTGCGCATGCAACCGGCAACTGTTGTGCAGGCCGCTCCGGCGTTGCTGCTCTCCGACGATCTGCCCCTGCGCCGCGCCAGCGACCTGCCCGCCTGGCGCGAGGATGCCGTCCTGCCATGGGCCTACGGGCGCGTCACGCTCTCGCCCGTGCCGCTCGATGACGCCGGACTGGAATACCTGATCGCCGATCACCCCATCGCCGGGATCACGCAAGTCACTGTCGAGGGCGCGGTGGTCGATGGCTGGCAGCTCATCCAGCGCGTCGACGAGACCGGCCACGCCGTGGCGCTCCTGCGCCTGACCCAGCAGGTCACGAGCGGCGAGACGATCGCCGTCACATTCACCGGGCGGCAGCACACAGGCACCGGCGCGATCCTTGAGCATCCGGCAGACATCGCGGCGGACGTGCTCAGGCAATGCGGATGGGATGTACCGGCAAACGCCTTCATGGGGTTGCGCGACGCTTTCCCCGGCCTCGCCCTGGGCATCGTCTTCAACGACGGGATCACGCTCGCCGACGCGATGGCGAGCATCATCGAGCCCCTGGGCGCGGTGTGGCATCCGCGCAAACTCACGGCGATGCCGCGCGCGCCGGGCGCACCCGTGGCCGTGCTCGATGCCGTCAACGCCGAGACAATTACGGCGCGGACGGACGGCAATATCGCGTCCACGGCGCGCGTGACATACGGATACGATCACGCCGCCGGGCAGGCGCGCGGCTCGCTCGCCCTGGAAGCGCCGGAGGCCATCGAGCGCTACGGGCGCATCCCCGTCGAGATCGCCTTGCCCGCCGTGCGCCGCGCCCGCGACGCCCTCACGGTCGGCATGCTGCGCCTGGCCGACATGGCGCGCCCACAGTGGGCGATCAGCACGGCGATCGCTGACGCAAACGCGGGCATCGATGCCGGGGATTCGGTCAAGATCGACCACCCGCGCATCCCTCCGGGCGTCGCCCTGGTACTCGCGGCGGCGCGCGAGTTTCGCCGCGACATGCTCACGCTCGATGCATGGATGCCCGCAGGCCCCGTGCCGCGCGTCGACCTCGTCGGCCAAGGCGGCATGATCGACGCCGCCCGCCCAGCGGAGAATTCAGTCACGTACCGCGACGGCGTGGCGACATTTACCGTCTGCGACGACGCAGGTATCCCGCTCGCGGGCGCGTCAGTGCAGCTCGATGGCGACGAGGTGCGGCACACCGACCGGGCCGGGCGCGTGCAGTTCAAGACCGAGCGCGGGCTGCACACCCTCTATATATATATGGACGGCTACGCCCCGTTTCAGTTGGACGTTATCGTATGACCGTCATCAAGCGCACCCCCGACCTGGGCATCGGCATCCGCCTGCAACGCCCGGCAACCGCCCCCGACGCGGCGGCGGGCGCGGGCTGGCTCGCGCCGGGAAACGTCGGTTTCGCAATAGTCGCGGGGTCGGAACCGTGGCTGCCCGCGCACATCGAGATCGGTGTATATGCGAATACTTACGATGGCCCCAAGGAGGTCGATGTCGGGGCGTCGATCGTCGGCGTCGTCTCGGGAGAGACGGTAACGGGCGTACAGTGGGAGTGGTACTGGCGTTCGGCTGTGCCGTACCGGGCCACGGTCGAGGTCGTGGATGGACATCTCCGGGCAACGCTGATATCGATTACCGGGAGTTCGGGCTACGGGATCGGCGACAGTTGCACACTGACAGCCACCGCGAAAACAGCAAGCGGCTTTACCCGCACGATCACTGCCCTGTTCTATCTTTTCGGCAACGCGCCACAGTGACGCCCCACGCCAGAAATTGACGTTTGCATTTCAGGCGCAAAAAATCGAGTTTTTGCATCCGTCATCACATTCAATGACGTTTCGATTTTCTGCGATTTTGGGGGGTGTTCACAATTGAGCAATTAGCGCGCGCGTCGTGGTTCAATTAGCGCGCGCGTGTACAGGTGGCCCGTCAGGGCCGGGAGAGGGCTTCCAACCATCCGGCGCGCAGCGCCGCTAACTGAATCCGATCCCCGATGCCCGCGCTGCCACGAGGTTATAGACCGCCGTCGCGCCGGCTGTCTTGAGGCAGCGGGCAAGCGCTTCCAGCGAAGCGCCGGTGGTCATCACGTCGTCGATGACCGCGATCCGCTGGCCATCGAGGCGGCGGCAGGCAAAAGCGCCGCGCAGATTGGTCAGGCGCGCGGCGCGATCGAGGCTTGTCTGCGATACGGTGTCGCGCACGCGGGAGGCGGCTCCCAGCGCCAACGGCGCGGCAAGGGCGCGCGCCAGCGGGCGGGCGAGTTCCACCGCCTGATTGAAACCGCGCGCGCGCAGGCGGCGCGGATGCAACGGCATCGGCACGATCAGGTCGACTGGCGGCAGGGGCGCCCGCGCCATTTCACGCGCGAAGAATCTGGCCAACGGCAGGTGATGGCGATACTTGAGCGCCTGCATCAGCACATCGAGCGGAAAAACGTAGTCGAATGCCGCGAACGTGGCATCGAATGCCGGAGGATGGCGCAGGCAGCGCCCGCAAATTTCTCCGCCCGGCACGGGCAATGCGCAGTTCGGGCAGCACGGCGCGGTACGGCGCGGCAGATCGCGCGCGCAGGCGGCGCACAGCGGCATATCGCCGCCCTCCACCGGGCAGCCGCACAGGCGGCAATCCCGCGCCGCGAGCGCATCGAGCGCGCGCGACAGCAGGCTTTTCCATGTGGCGCGCACAAGATTCATCGCAAGCCCGCCTGCGCGCCAGACCCCGGACTCCGCGCGCGGCGGGCATGGATACATGCCGTCAATGAGTTTCCGCTCTGTTCCAATTTGACTCGCCTTTGTCCGCCGGACGAAAATGCACGGCCATGTATTGAACACTGGATCACGATCAATGACAACGACAATCGCGCTGACGCCCGCCGGGTTCGCATCCAGGGCCGCCGAGCCCCCCGGAACTCCGGCGGCGGTTCCCGCGTCCGCTCCCGCGCGCTGGAGCGTCGCCGAAATCGAGGCGCTTTTCGCGCTGCCCTTTCTCGACCTGATGTTTCGCGCCCAGGAAACGCATCGCGCCCATTTCAAGGCGGGCGAAGTGCAGCGTTCGACGTTGTTGTCGATCAAGACCGGCGGCTGTTCCGAAGACTGCGGCTATTGTGCGCAGGCGGCGCGCTACAAGACCGGACTCGAACGCGAACGCCTGATGCCGCTCGACGAAGTGCTCGAACACGCCCGCGCCGCCAAAGCGGGCGGCTCCTCGCGCTTTTGCATGGGCGCGGCATGGCGCGGCCCCAAGGAAAAAGATCTCGAAGCCGTGCTCGAAATGGTGCGCGAGGTCAAAAAGCTCGGGCTGGAGACCTGTGTCACGCTCGGCATGCTGGACGGCGAACAAGCGCGGCGGCTCGCCGAAGCCGGACTCGACTACTACAACCACAATGTCGATACCGCGCCCGGCTATTACAGTGAAATCATCACGACCCATACCCTGCAAGACCGGCTCGATACCATCGGCAAAGTGCGCCAGGCCGGCATCAATGTCTGCTCCGGCGGCATCGTCGGCATGGGCGAAGGCCAGCATGGCCGCGCCGCCCTGCTCGCGCAGCTCGCCAACATGGAGCCGCCCCCCGAATCGGTGCCGATCAACAAGCTCATCCCCTTTCCCGGCACGCCGCTGGCCGAAGGCGAGGCGCTCGACCCCTTCGATTTCGTCCGCACCATCGCCGTGGCGCGCATCATCATGCCGAAGAGCTTTGTCAGACTGTCGGCGGGACGCGAGCAAATGAGCGATGAATTGCAGGCCCTGTGTTTCATGGCCGGAGCCAATTCGATCTTTTACGGCGAGCGGCTGCTCACCGCCGGCAATACCGACGCGGGCGGCGATATGCGTCTTTTCGCGCGGCTCGGGCTGGTTTCGATCTGACCCCGGCAAACAAACCGGCGCGGCGCGTGCTTCCGCCCGATCCCCGATCCCCCCTCCACGAAGACCCGCCCCCGGATTTCCATCTGGATCGCGCCCTGCTGCGGCGGCGTTTCTCCCGCGCCGCCGCGCGTTGCGACGAAGCCGACTTTCTTGTCCGCGAAATCGCGCAGCGCATGGACGAACGGCTCGACTACATTCGCATCGCGCCCCGGCGCATTCTCGACCTTGGCTGCGGCACGGGCGGCGATCTCGAACGGCTCGGAGCGCGTTACCCCGCCGCCGGACGGATCGGCATCGACTTTGCCGAACCCATGTTGGCGCGCGCGCGCCAGCGCCTCGCCCCTCGCGCCGGCGGCCTGCGGCGTCTGTTCGGCGGCGCAAAGCCCGCGCTCCAACTCGCCGCCGCCGACGCGGCCCGGCTGCCATTGCCCGATGCCTCGGTCACGCTCGTCTGGTCCAACCTGATGCTGCCAGCCATCGACGCGCCCCAGCCAGTCTTGCGGGAAATGCACCGGGTGCTCGAATGCGGCGGCCTTGCCATGTTCTCCACCCTCGGCCCCGATACCCTGCGCGAGCTGCGCGACGCCCTGCCTCCCCGCGGCGGCGAGCGCGTACACCGCTTCATCGACATGCACGATCTGGGCGACGCCTTGCTGCGCGCTGGTTTTGCCGACCCGGTCATGGACATGGAGATGCTGACGCTCACCTATACCCGCCTTGATGAGCTTTTCGCCGACCTGCGCATTGCGGGCGCCAACAACGCCGCCCGTGCGCGCGCGCGCGGCCTGGACGGACGCGCCGGCTGGGAAACGGCGCGGGCGCGCTACGAAACCCTGCGCCGCGAAGGCCGCCTGCCGGTGAGCATCGAAATCATCCAGGGGCACGCCTGGAAAACCGCGCCCGCCGCGCCGCGGCCCGATGGCCGCGCCGTCGTCCGCCTGCATCCCCCCGCGCGCCGCCCTGCTGGATAACGCCGCTCCCCGCCGCTGGGGGTTCCTTTGCGGTGGGGCGTGGGCAGGCGTTTCGTTTCTTCTTCTCCCTTTTTATCCAGCGTCGCTGCGCTCCGCATGGAACGAACTGGATTGCCACGTCGCTTCGCTCCTCGCAATGACGAGGGGGAGAGGCTTTCGCAATGACAAGGTGGGAGGGCTTTCGCGATGGCGAGGTCGGGGGGGCTTTCGCAATGGCGCATTCTTCCGATGGATTCCCTCGTACGATGAACCTTCCCTCCCCCGCTTGGCGGGCGAGAGGGTGCCCGAAGGCCGGGAGAGGGTTTTCAACCATACGGAGCGAAGCGACGCTGTTTTCTTTGCGGTGGGGAGTGGACGGGCGTTCCCTTCTTTCGCCCCCCTTTTATCCAGCGGCGCTTCGCGCCGGATGGTACGAAGCCCTCTCCCGCCCTTCAGGCACCCTCTCGCCCGCCAAGCGGGGGAGGGAAGGTCCATCGCAATAACGCGGCTTTGCCTTTCCTGCACGGGTATGACCGTCTTTCTCTGCTCCCCGCTCCCGACGCCTGAATGCCAAAAGCCCGCGAGCCATGTGTGGCAAGCGGGCTTTCGAGGTGTGTGGGGAGTCTGACGCTGACCTACTTTCACGAGCGCAATGCT
>JAIRLA010000217.1 GCA_031259795.1 Azoarcus sp. | reverse complement strand
TCGCCCTTCAGGTAGTCGATGCCCGCGCCGCCGTAGAGGATGTCGTTGCCCTCTCCGCCCAGCAGGACGTCATTGCCCGTGATGCCGGCATCGCGGTTGTCGTCGCCGAACAGGGTGTCGTTGCCGCTGCCGCCTTCGAGGTAGTCGTTGCCGGTCTGCCCGGCGATCCAGTCGTTGCCCGCGCCGCCCAGGAGGTAGTCGCCCGCGCCGTCGTCGGCGACATGCGCACTGCTCTGTTGTGTGACCAGCGTGCCCAAGGTGAAGTCCTTGCCATTGGCGTTGACGCCCAGCGTCCAATTGAAGGCCTGGAGGTTGGGCAGGATCACCACCGATGAGCCGGTGCTTGTCCAGCCCGCGGCGGTCCATTGGTATTCCCGGATGGGCTGCCCGGCGCCAATTTGTGAATAGGTGGTCGGCGCAAGCGACTTGCAAACCCTAGGGGTTCTTTATTCTGTCCGGCAATCTCCTTGTAGGTATTCCCAAAAGTAATGTGCGCCATTTCTTCCGCTTTCGGGTCATATGGCACGTACTCGAACTTGACGATCCCGATAATTTTTGCAATATCCGCCAGGATTTTTCCACTGCGGTTTTTTGGGATTCCGGGAATTTCGCCTGAAAACCCGAGGACCAGTTTCCACTGGTTCTGGGATTATCCTCATCTCCAGATTCTCCAGAAAGCGCCGCATAATAATCGGGAACATCCGTCACAAAAGTATAGGTGATGACCTTCATGGGTTCGCCTATATTGCCCGTTACTTTCAGCGTTCCAATTGGAACCATTGCGCGAACACTGTCCGCGATGTTCGCACAATGGCAATTCTGATTCATTGGCTCGACGAGCGCGCCTTGACGGCGGCGCATTCCTCGACAGTCTGCTCGAACACACGCCTATATTCACTCTGCATGAATGAATCCCCGTCTACGCGCCAGAACGGGGAAGCGTGATCAATACGCCCGAAACATCGCTCGATTTCGTCGCAGTTGGCGATGATCGCTTCGCGCCTGCCCAGTCTTTCCAGAAACTGACCTTTCTTGCGGAGATTCCAGAACACTTCAGTCTGATAACCTAGCGCGTCGAAGCGTCGAATTATATCATCATACAATGCGATGGCGGCATCGAAATTGCCTTGCCTCTCCAAGAGGAGCGCCTTCCAATAAAGCACGACACAAAGATTCGTCTCCTCGCCAAAAAGCCGCGCTGCTTCATCGTAAAGGGCCAAGACCGCTTCATAGTTGCCTTTCGCGTTCCTCAACAGGCGGTGTCTTTTTTCATCGAATATCCGGATGATCCGGTTTCGGATGTATCGATGTTCATCTTGCCCAAACCACTGGATGGCCGTATCCCACCAGCGGTTCTCAAGGCTCATGGGATCCGCGTCCGTCTTTCTCCCCGCCTCGAACAGTATGTCGAGGATCGCTTTCCGGATTTCGGCATCGTTTTTTCCGAAGCGCCGGTTAACGTCGTCATACACGGCAAGATCCGCATCGATATCCTCCTGCCGCCAAAGGGTCCTGTTCCGCTTCATCAGCGCCAGGGCGGCTTCCCGCCGCACCTCCGGGGATTTGTCCTTGCCGAAATATCGGTCGATTTCGCCGTAGACGGCGGCGATTCTCCGTATTGCCTCACGTTTCCAATGACTCTCGCCGTAGACAACCCTGTTGTCTTCTAAAATCATCCTACCCAAAAACCGGCGCTGCTCCAGATCCCTCGCCTTGGTCTGGAGTGCGCGGATGACTTCTATCCGTACCGCCGGGGAAGGGTCTTTTCCGAAGCGGCGGACAATGTTGTCGTATACCGCATCGGGATCCGCCACATCATCTCTTGCCCGAAACGCGGCTGCGGCTTCTTGCAAGGGTTGCTCCAAAACAGCGGCCTTGCCCAGAAGCGCATGGATAACATGTATTCGCACCGCCGGGGATGGCTCTTCCGCTTCGCCGGAAATGGCTGATTTGATGAAGGTATACGCCCGCGTCAGCATGGACGGCCTTTTCCCGAAGCGGCGGACGACATTGTCGTAGACGGCGATGGCCGCAGCCGGGTCGCCATCGCTGTGCAATACCCGGCCTTTTTCGACGAGCGAGCGGACATAAAGCGCCCGGATGGCGGGATGTCTGTCCTTGCCAAAGCGCCGCCCGACTTCATCGAGCACGGGCAGGGCCGCCTTGGGATAAGGCTTGCAAATCATTACCCACCCCTTAATCATCAGCTGGTTCCGGGAGGGCTCCTCCGGCACTTGATAAGCGCAATTCGCTATCCGGATGCCTTTCAGGATCAGCGTTTCGGCAAGCGCCGCGCGGATGACGAGACTATCATCCCCGCCAAACCGGCGAAGAATCTCGTCATAGAAAGCAATATCGTCGCCCGGTGACCATCTGCCAATAACCGGCACGAATCTTCTTCGATCCTTCACCCAGCGCAGCAAGGCCAACGCGGTGACCGGACTGTCGTCCTCCGCACCGACTTCCCTAGTAATTTCATCAGCTTTTCTCCGGGCGCGAGGCGTGTGTTCGTCCATACTTTCCCGGAATGCCCGCGCCTGGGCAGCAGGGCTTTCGCTCTCTCCTTCCGAAGAGGGAGAAGGAAATTCCTTCTTCCATGGAGTGCTGTTTCCCTCCTTTTCCTGCGATGGCGGGGGAACGAAGGGCGCTGGGGAAAAAGGCTCCCCCTTCCTCGCTCGGGCGGTGGGAGGGGGCTGAGGCGCCGGAAGAAGGCTTTGCTCCATCTGGCGCGAAGCGGCGCTGGCCGGGTCATGGCTTTCGCGCGCGGGAACCTTGGCCTGGGCATCCGCTTTTCCGGATGCCGCCCACCCCTCCATCGGGAACAAGGCCACAAACCCCCAGACCAGCATCGACAAGAATCTGAACACTTTTACGCCATTCCTTTGTCTGCTTCCGTCACATTCATTTTAGGCGCATCATTACGAAGTATGCAAAAAATATTTCCGCCTGGCATCCCGCCGCCATCCGAAGCGCTCCTGCCCCATTGGCATGGGCATCCGCACGGCCCGAAATCCGGTTACATTCTGGCGGTGTGAGACAGCCACGGCGCTTCGCTCCTCGCAATGATGAGGCGAGAGGGCTTTCGCAATGACAAGGCGGGGGGAAGGTCTCACAATGACGAGGGGGGAGGAAGGCTTCCACAGTGGAGGAACGAGAAATGACTTATGTCCACCAATTGAACACGCCGCTCGGCCCCGCCACGGCGAGCGCCGAGGATGATGCGCTTACCGGGTTCTGGTTCGTCGGGCAGAAATACTATCCCGCGAAGACCGGCAACTGGCTCCAGAAACCCGGTCATTTCATCTTCAGGCGGTTGGAAACATGGCTGGAGCGTTATTTCACCGGCTGCAATCCGCTTGCGGAAATTACCCTCGATCCGCCGGGAACTCTTTTCCAGAAAAAGGTATGGGCATTCCTGCTACAGATTCCCTATGGGAGGCTCGTGACCTACGGAGAAATCGCCCGGGAGTTCGCGGCGCGGGAAGGTCTGGCTTCCATGTCCGCCCAGGCGGTCGGCGGCGCGGTGGGGCGCAACCCCATTTCCCTGTTGATCCCGTGTCACAGGGTCGTGGGCGCGAACGGCGGCCTCATCGGTTACGCCGGAGGAACCGGCAAGAAAGCGGCTTTGTTGCGCCTCGAAGGCGCCTTGAGAGATGCTTGCCCGCGGTGAAAGCCGTTTTGCTGTCCCATGGCTCTTTCAGCCCGCGCGGCTTTCCAGTTCTTCCCAGCGCGCAAGGGCGGCGTCGAGTTCGGCGGCGATTTCGCCGAGGCGGGCGTTGAGCCGGGGCGCTTCCTGCGGCATATCACGGTATAGCGCCGGATCGGCCAGGCGCGTTTGCAGTGCGGCTTCTTCGGCTTCGAGCGTGGCGATGCGGCCTGGCAAGGCTTCGAGTTCCCGTTTTTCGTTGAAGCCCAGCCTGCCGGTGCGTTCGGATGA
>JAIRLA010000167.1 GCA_031259795.1 Azoarcus sp. | reverse complement strand
ATTGTATCTCCCAAGAAAATCGGATAAAAACGCCACATTATCTGAGTATGGGGAAAACGCTTGTACCCCATCAGGCAGCGCTTTCATCCCTGCTGACAATGAATTTATGCAATAAACATGGACCGTCGCTAGCTATTTCGGGTTGTGTAGATACCTATGCTCCGCAAGCGGGGGAGGGGAATTCATCGCAAGGACTTGTCATTACGAGGACGCTCCCACCTCGTCATTGCGAGGCGCGCATCGACGTGGCAATCCAGTTCGTTCCATCCGGCGCGCAGCGCCGCTATTTGAAACGGAGAAAGGAAAACGGAATGCTCGTCCGTTTCCCGCCGCGAAGAAATTGAGCGCCGACCGGGCGCCATATCAAGGAAACAGTCCTGCGCGTCTCCGTTTCTTTTCCGGCCGCTCTCCGCCACGGTCGCGCCATGCGTCGACTATGCCGGAGAGCATCGCCGACAGGTAGCCGCCCTGGCCGGCGCCGGGAATGAGGCTTGCCAGCGCATAAAACAGGAAGCGGCGCGGCAATGCTTTCGCCATCAGCCGGCGCCATGCCCGGTCGACATACGGGCGGCGGCACAGCAGCAGGTTGTTGCGGAAAATGTAGTACTGGCGTTGCGGCCCGTGAAACGCCAGTGTGCGCCCCCAACGATGCACGCTGTGCGCGCCGAGGGTGTGTTCCAGCACGGCCCGCGTTTCGGCGAGCAGACAAAACCCGGCGGCGCGCGCGCGCATGCACCATTCGGTGTCGACCGCGTCGACGAAAAGGGTTTCGTCCATCAGGCCGACACGGCGCAGCATCTCCGCCGGAATCAGGCAGCCGGAGGCGATCAGGCAATCGACTTCGAGCGGCGCGGCGGCGTTTTGCGGCGCGGGCAGGCGGCGGAAGCGCGCGCCCTTTTTCTTCAGGTAATCGAGGCTCGCGCCGGTACGCGGGTCGAACAGGCGGGGGCCGGCCGCCGCCGCTTCCCGCGACGCGGGCAAGGCCAGCGCTTCCAGCAGGCGCGCGACCATGCCGGGCGTTGGTACGCTGTCCTGATCCATCAGCAATACGTGGGTCGCGCCCATGGCCAGCGCCCGTTCGATGCCATGGTTCTGCGCGGCGGCGACGCCCATGTTGCGGCCAAGCTCGATCAATTCCAGCGCGCCGTCCGCGCGCGCCGCGCGCGCGCCGTCCAGTTCGTGCGCCGCCGATCCGTTATCGACCACCACCACCCGTCCGGTCTGGGACAGCAGCGCGGCGCACAGGCGCGCGAGCCGCTTCGGTTCCGGATGCCAGGTCACTACGACCGCGGTGACGGCGGGGCGGGAAGCGGCGGGAAAAGCGGGTTCGGGCATGTCCGGGGCGGCGGGCCTATCCATGGGGGCGGGGACGGGAAGTGTCGCGCATGACGGCGCGGATTGGCAATGCGCCACGCTCCCGGCGCATGGCGTTTGCCGAATATCCATGAGAATTGTGCGCACGAATTCAAGTGTCCGGTAGACTTGGCGCCTGATTTTCTCACTTGCATTGTCCCGCCGATGGTTTTGTCCGTCCCCCCGGTTTCTTCTGTTGCTCCGCCCCCCGTGCGCCCGCGCCTGGGGGAATTGCTCGTGCGCCACAACCGGCTCTCGCCGCGCGACCTCGAACAGGCCTTGGCGGCGCAGAGCGAAATCGGCGACTTGCTCGGGCGGGTGCTGGTGCGGCTCGGCCTGCTCACCGACATCGATGTCGCCCGCGCCCTGAGCGAACAGCTCCGGCTGAAACTGGCGCTGGCGGGTGATTTCCCCGCGGCGCCGCTCGCCGTTCCCGGCGTCGAGCCGGATTATCTCCTCGCGCATTCCGTGCTGCCGCTGGAGATACGGGACGGCAAGCTCTATGTGGCGATGGCGACGCCGCAGGATGAATTCACTCTCAAGGCCCTGCGCCTCGCCAGCGGACTCAGGCCCCGGCCCCGGATCGCGCTCGAGACCGAACTGCGCGCCGCCCTCGAACGCCTGTATGCGCCGGCGGACGAGAACGAGGACGGCGAGGATGGCGCGGACGCCGCGCTGCTCGACATCTCCGACGGCGGCGACAGCGAATTCGTCGAACATCTCAAGGATCTGGCGAGCGAAGCGCCGGTGATCCGCTTCGTCAACCAGATCATCGCCAAGGTGATCGACCTCAGGGCGTCCGACATCCACCTCGAACCTTTCGAGGATGGCCTGCACGTGCGCTACCGCGTCGATGGCGTCCTGCAGGAAGCCGAACGGGCCGAGGTCGGGCTGGCGGCGGCGGTGACTTCGCGCATCAAGCTCATGGCGCATCTGAACATCGCCGAGCGCCGCCTGCCGCAGGATGGGCGCATCAAGAACCGGGTCAAGGGCCACGAACTCGACCTGCGCGTGTCGACGCTGCCCACCGTGCATGGCGAAAGCGTGGTGATGCGCGTGCTCGATCGCGCCAGCATCCGCCTCAGCCTCGAAGACATGGGGTTTTCCTCCGATACGCTCACGCGCTACCGCGGCCTGATCGAGCGCCCGCATGGCATCTTGCTCGTCACCGGCCCCACCGGCTCGGGGAAGACCACCACGCTCTACGCCTCGCTCGCCAAGCTCGATGCGGGCGCGCTCAAGATTCTCACCGTGGAGGACCCGGTCGAATACCAGCTCACCGGCATCAACCAGGTGCAGGTGCAATCCCAGATCGGCATGAGCTTCGCCAACGCCTTGCGCTCCATCCTGCGGCAAGACCCGGACATCATCATGATCGGCGAAATGCGCGACACCGAAACCGCGCAGATCGCCGTGCAATCCGCCCTCACCGGCCACCTCGTCCTGTCGACGCTGCACACCAACACCGCCGCCGGGGCCATCATCCGCCTCGAAGACATGGGCATCGAACGCTACCTCATCACTTCATCGGTCAACGGCGTCCTCTCGCAGCGCCTGGTGCGCCGCCTCTGTCCGCATTGCCGGGAAGCCGTGGCGCTCGCGCCGGAAGTGCTGCAAAAAACCGGGCTGGCGCGCTTCATGGCTCCCGGCGCGAACATCGCCTACGTCGCGCGCGGTTGCGCCATGTGCAAACACACGGGCTATCTTGGCCGCACCGCGATCCACGAACTTTTCGTCATGGACGCCGCCGCGCACGAAGCCATCCTCGCCGGAAGCGACGCCACCACGCTCCACAGCCTCGCGCGCCGCGGCAGCATGCTGACCCTCTACGAAGATGGCCTGCGCAAAGTGGCCGCCGGTCTCAGTTCGCTCGAAGAAGTGTTGCGCGTCACCCAGGATCAAGGCGATGCCTGAATTCATCTGGCGCGCGGCGCGGGCCGACGGCGGCATCCAGGAAGGGCGCACCGCCGCCGCCAGCCGCGAAGCCGTCAGCCGCCAACTGCTCGGGCAGGGTCTCACGCCCCTCAAAGTCGCGGAAAAAGGCGCCGAAACCGCCGCCCAACCCTCGCGCCCGTCCACCGCCGCGAACGAGGAAACCCGCGCCGCCTATCGGGGCCGCGACCGGGGCGTCACCGGCGCGGACATCCACGCACTCACTGGCGAACTGGCCATCATGCTGCGCGCGGGGCTGCCGCTCGATCGCGCCCTGCGGATATTGATCGGCATGGCTCCGCGCCCCTCGGTCGGCGCGCTGCTCGATGACATCTTCAAGGCGGTCAAGGGCGGCCGCGGACTGTCGCAGGCGCTCACGCCCTATCGCGCGCTTTTCGGCGACTTCTACATCAACATGGTGCGCTCCGGCGAGATCGGCGGACAGCTCACCGAAGTCCTCGGACGCCTCACCGAACACCTCGAACGCCTCAAGGCCCTGCGCGAATCGGTCATCTCCGCCCTCATCTACCCGGCGATCCTCGTCGTCGTCGCCGCGCTCTCCGTCTTTCTCATGCTCGGCTTCGTCGTGCCGCAATTCGAGACCCTCTTTGCCGACATGGGCGAGGCCCTGCCGTTGCCGACCCGCGTCATCGTCGCCCTCGGACACGCTTTCGGCGACTGGTGGTGGGCCATCGCCCTCGTCGCGGCGGCAATCGTCTGGGGCATGAAAAGCTGGCTCGCCACCGCCGGCGGGCGAAGCTGGCGCGATGAATGGATACTGAAGCTGCCCGTGATCGGCGCGGTGATGCAAAAATACGAAGCCACCCGCTTCACCCGCGGCATGGGCACGCTGCTCGGCAATGGCGTGCCCATCGTCACCGCGCTGCGCATCGCCGCCGACACCATGTCCAACCAGAAACTGCGCGCCGCGATGGAAAGCGTCGCGCCCGCGATCAAGCAGGGCGGACGGCTCGCCGACGCGCTCGTTCCGACGAAACTTTTCACCCCGCTCGCGCTCAACATGGTGCGCCTGGGCGAAGAAACGGGACGGCTCGACGCCATGCTGCTCGATCTGGCGCGCGTCTACGACAACGAAGTCGAATCCGGCATCAAGCGCATGCTCACCCTGGTCGAACCGGCGCTCATCCTGCTGCTGGGCGCGATCATCGCCGCGATCATCGTTGCCATCCTGCTGGGCATCATGTCGGTAAACGATCTGGCTTTATAGCGCATACAATCGGGGCTTCGCGCTCACATGGGCAATTTCATCAACCTGTTCCAGACCATCATGTTTGTTTCAATCCACGCCCGTGACCGGGCGACAACGCGCGGAAGAGGTTACGCCCCTGCCGCGCTCAATTATCTTATCCCCCTGAAGGGGGAGGTTTCCAACCGGAGTCAGTCTTTGATGAATCACGAATTCCATTCCAGAATGATCTCTTGCCCCCGCCGCCGCGCGGGCTTCACCCTGATCGAAATACTGGTCGTACTGGCCATCATCGGCCTGCTCGCGGGCCTGGTCGGCCCCAGGGTCATGAGTGCGCTCGGCGGCGCGAGGACAAGAACCGCCGGCTTGCAGATCAAGGACATCGAAACGGCGGCGGACATGTTCAAGATCGACACTGGCCGTTATCCGAGCGCCGCCGAGGGGCTCAACGCCCTGGTGACCCGCCCGTCCGGACTGGCGGGCTGGAACGGTCCGTATCTCAAGGAAAATGCTGTTCCCAAAGATCCCTGGGGCAACGATTACATCTACGAGATTCCCAGCCGGCACGGCGGGGGTTTCGATCTCTACTCGCTCGGAGCGGACAGGGCGCCCGGCGGCGACGGTGAAGATACCGACGTCCACAACTGGAAAGAATAATACGGCTTCGCAATCGAAGGCGATGACGGCGTAGCGCGCCGGGCGGAACGGCGCGCGCGCTCCCGGCTTCGGCCATCCCCGCCAGGCGGTGGAAGGAAGGTTTCATTCCCCGGGAATGACCGGAAGCCGTCCCATCCGGCGCGAAGCGCCGCTGACCATACATCGAAGACATGACGACCCATTCCATTCCGCCCGCGGAAATCTTCAAGGCCTACGACATCCGCGGCATCGCCGGCAAGACCCTCACCCCTGAATTCGTGCGCGCCATCGGCCACGCCCTCGGCAGCGAAGCCGCCGCGCGCGGCCAACGAGCCATCGTCATCGGGCGCGACGGGCGGCTTTCCGGCCCCGAACTGGCTGGCGCGCTCGCCGAAGGCATTCGCGCCGCCGGTATCGACATCATCGACATCGGCTGCGCGCCCACGCCGGTAACCTACTTTGCCGCGCATCACCTCGGCGTTCACTCCTGCGTCTCCGTCACCGGCAGCCACAACCCGCCCGACTACAACGGCCTCAAGATGGTGCTCGGCGGCGAAACGCTGCACGGCGGCCAGATCCTCGCCCTGCGCCAGCGCATCGCCGATGGCGATCTCAACCACGGCGCGGGCGGAGCGCGGAAGACGGCAGTCGTCGACGACTACATCGCCCGCATCGCCAGCGACATCCGGCTCGCGCGCCCGATGAAAATCGTCATCGACTGCGGCAACGGCGTGGCCGGCGCGGTTGCCCCGGCGCTGTTCCGCCGCCTGGGGTGTGACGTGAGCGCGCTCTATTGCGAGGTCGACGGACGCTTTCCCAACCACCACCCCGACCCGTCCAAACCGGAAAACCTCCGCGACCTCATCCGCGCCCTTGCCGAAGGCGACGCCGAACTCGGCCTGGCCTTCGATGGCGACGGCGACCGGCTCGGCGTCGTCACCCAGGACGGCGAAATCATCTACCCCGACCGTCAACTGATGTTGTTCGCCGCCGACGTACTCGAAAGGGCGCCGGGCGGCGAAATCATCTACGACGTCAAATGCACCCGCAATCTCGCGGACTGGATACGCGCGCGCGGCGGCAAACCGACGATGTGGAACACCGGCCACGCCCTGGTAAAAGCCAAGCTCAAGGAAACCGGCGCGCCGCTCGCGGGCGAAATGAGCGGCCACATGTTTTTCAAGGAACGCTGGTACGGGTTCGACGACGGTCTTTACGCCGGAGCGCGGCTACTCGAAATCCTCTCGAAAACCGCCGACGGCAACGCCGCGCTCAAGGCGCTGCCCAACGCGGTGTGCACGCCGGAACTCAACATCAAGATGAACGAGGGCGAGCCGTTCGAGCTTGTGCGGCGGCTGCGCGAGCGGGGCGGATTCGACGGCGCGACGGAAATCATCACCCTGGACGGCGTGCGCGTGGAATACGCCGACGGCTTCGGCCTCGCGCGCCCCTCCAATACCACGCCGGTCGCCGTGCTGCGTTTCGAGGCCGACGGCGTCGCCGCGCTCGCCCGCATCCAACAGACATTCCGCGCGGCGATCGACGCTGTCTGGCCCGGACTGCAATTGCCGTTTTGATGCAGGCGTGCAGTCAAAGTTACCGCGCTCGCCTTCGGTGGGCGAGGGACGGTTTTCGATCCGGGGGGGAGGGAAAAAGGAAGTTTCGTCATTGCGAGGAGCGCGATCGACGCGGCAATCCAGCGTTCCATCCGGCGCTGCGCGCCGCCGATTGAAACGGCCACGGAACGCCCATATATTCAGGTCCGATCCCCGATCCCTGTATAATGTCCCGCCTTTCACACATGCCGTTCTCAGAGGTTCATCAAATGGCTGGTCACTCCAAATGGGCCAATATCCAACACCGCAAAGGGCGTCAGGACGCCAGGCGGGGCAAGATCTTCACCAAGCTCATCAAGGAAATCACCGTCGCCGCCAAAATGGGCGGCGGCGACATCGGCGCCAATCCCCGCCTGCGCCTGGCCGTCGATAAAGCCAAGGGCGAATCCGTCCCCAAGGACACCATCGAAAACGCCATCAAACGCGGCGCCGGCCAGCTCGAAGGCGTCGTCTACGAAGAAATCCGCTACGAAGGCTACGGCATCGCCGGCGCCGCGGTCATCGTCGACTGCCTCACCGACAATAAAACGCGCACCGTCGCCGACGTGCGCCATGCCTTCAGCAAATACGGCGGCAACATGGGCGCCGACGGCTGCGTCGCCTTCCAGTTCACCCACTGCGGCCAACTCCTTTTCGCCCCCGGCGTCAACGAAGACGCCCTGATGGAAGCCGCGCTCGAAGCCGGCGCCGAAGACGTGATCGCCAACGATGACGGCTCGATCGAAGTCATCACCGGGCCATGGGAATTCACCGCCGTGCGCGACGCACTGCAAGCCGCCGGATTCAAGGCCGAATTCGGCGAAGTCACCATGAAAGCGCAGAACGACACCGAACTTTCCGGCGACGAAGCCGCGCGCATGCAAAAACTGCTCGACGCCTTCGAGTCGCTCGACGACGTGCAGGAGGTCTACACCTCCGCCGTGCTCGACCACGAGTAAGCCCCCATGCGGGCGGCGGGCGCGGCCTCCCCGCGAACCACCCGCATCCTCGGACTCGATCCGGGGCTGCGGAGCACCGGATTCGGCCTCATCGACATACAAGGCGGCCGCCTGCGCTACATCGCCAGCGGCTGCATCCGCAGCAACAGCGGCGAAGCCCTGCCCGCGCGCCTCGGAACACTCCTCGACGGCGTGCGCGAAATCATCGCCGCCTACCAACCCGGCATCGCCGTGGTAGAAAAAGTCTTCGTCAACGTCAATCCCCAATCCACCCTGCTGCTCGGACAAGCGCGCGGCGCGGTCATCTGCGGCGCCGTCTCATGTCGGCTGCCCGTCACCGAATACACCGCCCTGCAAGTCAAACAGGCCGTGGTCGGACACGGCAAGGCAAGCAAGGAACAGGTTCAACACATGGTCATGCGCCTGCTGGCGCTCCCCGCCGCTCCGCAACTGGATGCCGCCGACGCGCTGGCCTGCGCCATCTGCCACGCGCACGGCAGCACCGGACTGGGCGCACTGGCCGGCCCCCACATCCGGCAAAGAAAAGGACGCCTGCTCGCCCTCCCGCCAGCAAAACCCGCCCTCCCCGAAACGCGGCGCCAATATCCCGGCACATGATCCCATGGAGATAGCTATGCCCCGCAAGCGGGGGAGGGGAGTCCATCGGAAGAATTCGTCATTGCGGAAAGCGAAGCGATGCACCCCCCGTCCCGTCACTGCGAAAGCCTCCCCACCCTCGTCATGGCGAGGTGCGCAGCGACGGGGCCATCCAGCGCGGGCCCAGCGCGTTCGACCCGGCGCGCGCGCCGCTGATTAAAAGGGGAGGGCAGGGGACGCTTGTCCATGCTCCGCCGTAAAGAAATCAGCGTCGCTTCGTTCCGTTTGGTACGAACTGGATTGCCGCGTCGCTGCGCTCCTCGCAATGACGAGGGGGGAGGCTTTCGCAATGACGAGGTAGAGGGCTTTCGCAATGACGAGGCGGGAGGCGCGCCGCGACGCGGCAATCCATGCGGCGTGATGGAACAGGTTCTAATCGGTTCTGATCCCTGATGTCAGCCCCCGCTCCAGGTCGGCCTGGATGTCTTCCACCGCTTCGAGTCCTACCGCGACCCGCAACAGACCTTCGGTGATGCCGGCGGCGGCGCGGGCTTCGGGGGTGATGCGTCCGTGGGTGGTGGAGGCCGGATGGGTGATGGTGGTCTTGGTGTCGCCGAGGTTGCCGGTGATCGAGATGATCCGGGTGGCGTCGATTACCCGCCAGGCCGCTTCGCGCCCGCCTTCGACTTCAAAGCTGACCACGGCGCCGCCGCGGCGTTGTTGGCGCATGGCGAGTTCGTGTTGCGGATGCGAGGGCAGGCCGGGGTAGAGGACGCGGGAGATGGCGGACTGGCCTTCGAGCCAGTGCGCCAGCCGCAGGGCGCTTTCCGATTGCGCTTCCATCCGCAGGCGCAGGGTCTCCAACCCCTTGAGGATCACCCAGGCGTTGAAGGGCGAGAGCGTCGGCCCGGCGTTGCGCAGGAATCTGAACACTTCGTCGGTGATGCGCCGCGCCCCCACTACCGCGCCGCCCAGCACCCGCCCCTGGCCATCGAGGTATTTGGTGGCGGAGTGGATGATGACGTCGGCGCCCAGGCGGAGCGGGCGTTGCAGGGCCGGGCTGCAAAAGCAGTTGTCTACCGCGAGGATCGCGCCCGCTTCGTGGGCGATGGCGGCCACGGCGGCGATGTCGACGATTTCGGTGAGCGGATTGGAGGGGGTTTCGAGGAAGAAGAGTTTCGAGGACGGACGCGTCGCGGCGCGCCACGCGGCAAGATCGGTGGCCGGCACGAAGGTGGTGTCGATGGCGAACTTGCTCAGTTGGTTGGCGAAAAGCTGTACGGTGGAGCCGAAAAGGCCGTTGGAGGCGACGATATGGTCGCCCGCTTTCAGTACCGCCATCGCCAGCGACAGGATCGCCGCCATGCCGGAAGCGGTGGCGATGCAGCTCTCGCCGCCTTCGAGCGCGGCGAGCCGGGTTTGCAGGGCCGTCACCGTCGGGTTGGAAAAGCGCGAATAGACGTTGCCTTCTTCCCGGTCGCCGAAACGCGCCGCCGCTTGCGCCGCGTTGTCGAAGACGAAGCTGGAGGTGAGGTAGAGCGCTTCGGAATGTTCGTTGAACTGGCTGCGTTCGATGCCGGCGCGCACCGCCAGCGTGTCCGGCGCGAGCGTCGGCGCGCCGGGCAATCCGCGGATGTCGTTGCTCATGGTTCCTCCTGGTCGGCCAGGTTGAGGTCGAGCTGGCCGCTTTCTCCGGCTTCGCCCATCATGCTGGAGTGATCCTTGTCGCGGGCGCGCTGGTTTTCGACGCCGGAAAGGTATTCGGCGGTGATGTCGCCGGTGATGTAGCGCCCGTCGAAACAGGAAGTCTCGAAAAACTGCAATGACGGATTGAGCGTGCGCACGGCGGCCTTGAGGTCGTCGAGGTCTTGGTAGAGCAGGCCGTCCGCGCCGATTTCACGACAGACTTCGTCTTCGTCGCGCCCGCTGGCGATGAGTTCGCCGCGCGTCGGCATGTCTATGCCGTAGACGTTGGCGTGGCGCACCGGCGGCGCGGCGGAGGCCATGTAGACTCTGGCCGCGCCCGCTTCGCGCGCCATGCTGACGATTTCCTTGCAGGTGGTGCCGCGCACGATGGAGTCGTCGACCAGCAGTACGCTCTTGCCCTTGAATTCCTGGTGGATGGTGTTGAGCTTCTGGCGCACGGAGCGCTTGCGCGTCGCCTGGCCCGGCATGATGAAGGTGCGCCCGATGTAGCGGTTCTTGACGAAGCCTTCGCGGTACGGCAATCCGAGGCGCTGCGCCATTTCCAGCGCCGAGGGACGGCTCGAATCGGGGATCGGGATCACGATGTCGATGCCCGCGTGCGGCATGACGCGCTTGAATTTTTCGGCGAGGAATTTGCCCATCCTGAGGCGCGCTTCGTACACCGATACGCCGTCCATGATGGAGTCGGGGCGCGCGAGGTAGACGTATTCGAACATGCACGGCGCCGCCAGCGTCCGTTCGGCGCACTGACGGCTGCGGAAGTTGCCTTCGGTGTCGATCAGCACCGCTTCGCCCGGCGCCACGTCGCGCAACAGTTTGAATCCGGGTACGTCGAGCGCCACCGATTCGGAGGCCACCAGCCATTCGGTGGCGCCGCGGGCTGTTTCGCGTCTGCCGATCACTAGCGGACGGATGCCATACGGATCGCGGAAGGCGAGCAGGCCGTATCCGGCGATCATCGCCACCGCCGCATAGGCGCCCCGGCAGCGCCGGTGTACGCCCGCCACGGCGCGGAATATCGCCGCATCGTCGAGCCGGGGGCCGCTGGCCGCGGCTTCCAGTTCGTGCGCCAGCACGTTGAGCAGCACTTCGGAATCGGAGTTGGTATTGATGTGGCGGCGGTCGGCGAGGAACATTTCGCGCTTGAGCGCTTCGGAATTGGTCAGGTTGCCGTTGTGCGCCAGCAGCAATCCGAAAGGCGAGTTGACGTAGAAAGGCTGCGCCTCGGCGGCGCTGAACGCCGATCCCGCCGTGGGATAGCGCACATGGCCGATGCCCCAGTTGCCGGCGAGGTTGCGCATGTTGCGGGTGCGGAAGACATCCCGCACCAGGCCAGGCCCCTTGTGCATGAAGAAGCGGTCGCCTTCGGCGGTGGCGATACCCGCCGCGTCCTGCCCGCGATGTTGCAATACCAGCAGCCCGTCGTAGAGCACCTGATTGACCGGAGAGGCCGCCACGACCCCGAGAATCCCGCACATGGAAACTTCCGCCTATCTGAAACGAATCCTGCTGGCCAGCATGTCCGGCAGCCAGGGCCTGGCCGCGATCACCGCTGTTTCCAGCGGCGGCGCGAACAATGCCTGCTCCCACCACGGTTCGCGCGATATGCCCGCCACGCCGCCGAGCAACACCACGACAAAGGCGATCGCCAGACCGCGGGCGACGCCGAACAGCGCCCCGAAAAACCTGTCGGTCGAACCCAGTCCCGCCGCGCGCAGCAACTGACGCAAGAGGAACCTCGCCAGCGCCGCCAGCAGCAGCACCGCCACGACCACCAGCGCGACCGCCGCCGCCATGCGCCAGGCGGGATCGGCAATCGCGCCGCCGAGTTGCCGCTCGACCCCGTCCGCGCAATACCACGCCGCCGCGATCGCCAGCGCCCATGCGGCCAGCGCCATGATCTCGCTCACCAGCCCCCGCCACATGCCCACCGCCGCCGACAGGCCGAGGATGGACAGGAAGGCGTAATCGAAAACCGTCATCCGGGTTCAGCGCGACGACGACAGCACGGCATTCCTGCCTTCGGCCTTCAGCTTGGCCACGATCCGCTCGCCTTCGCGCCGCCCGGACAAGGGGCCGACGCGAACGCGGGTCACTTTGTTCCCGGCCACGGTATAAACGGGATACCCCTGTTGTTTCAGTTCGCTGGCCAGCGCGACAGCCTTGACGGCGTCGTTGAAGGCGGCGACCTGCACGAAGAATTTCCCCGTCTTGTCCGGCGACGCGCCGCGGTTGTCCGGCGCCGCGCCGCTCAGCAGGGCGAGCGCGCGCGCGGCTTCGGCATCCTCCGCGTCCTTCGCGGCCGGTTTCCCGCCCGCCGGCGCGGATTCGGGAGATCCGGCGGACGATGCCGGCGCGGCGCCGGGGGCTCCGGATGGCGGCGTCGCGGAGGCGGCGTCGGGGGAAGCGGGGAGTTGCGATCCGGATAGAGCGGCGCCGGGAAGCGGAGGCGGAGACGCGCCCGGGTCGACGTCCGGCTCGATGTCGATGCTCTCCGTGCCGGGAACGGCGCCCGCGTCGGCACCGTCCGGAGGCGTTTCGCCGCGCTCTGGAATGGACACCTGCATGTCGGGCACGGGCGGCGGCGCTTCGCCGTCCATTGCCAGCGGCAAGACGATCACCGCCAGCAAGGCCAGCGCCGCCGCGCCCACGAGACGGCGGCGCGCCCGTTTTTTGATTTCGAGGTCGTTTGTTTCGTTTGCCGGAAACTCGCTCACCGGAAAACCTCTTGATGCATGTGGCGTCTCAACGGCATTGAATCGCCGCCAATACATCCGCCACGGTCAGGAAAGAGCCAAAGGCGACAATTCTATCATTCGCCGCCGCGCGTGCCTGCGCCGCGGCGAAAGCAGCGGCGGGAGATGCGAAGCAATCCACGATCGCCCCGCTTTCCACCCCCGCCGCGCGCAGCCGTCCGGCGAGCGCCCCGGCGGCAAGCCCGCGCGGCCCGGGCAATGTACAGGGCAGCCAGCGCCCGGCGCTCTTTTGCATGCGCGCCGCCACGCCTTCCACGTCCTTGTCGGCCAGCATGCCGAACACCGCCCAGGTCTCGGGATGAAAGCCCATGCCGGCGAGATTGCCGGCCAGCGTCTCCGCCGCCTGCGGATTATGGGCGACATCGAGTACCACTGTCGGTTGCCCCGGCAGCACCTGGAAGCGTCCCGGCAACTCGACCAGCATCAGCCCCTGGCGGATGGCCTGCATCGACACCGGCAGGCGCGCGCGCAAGGCGTCGAGCGCGGTCAATGCCACCGCCGCGTTGACAAGCTGGTTCGCGCCGCGCAGGGCCGGATGGGCCAGACCGCCGCGCCTGGACAACGCGCCCCGGGCGGACGGCGCTTCGCGGCGCCAATGGCTCCATTGCTGGCGATTCCCCTCGAATCCGAAATCACGCCCCAATACCCACAGTTCGGCGCCGATCGCCGCCGCGTGTGCGGCGAGGCTCTCCGGCGGCCGCGGATCGCCGCAGATCGCGGGCCGCCCGGCGCGGAAGATGCCCGCCTTCTCGAAGCCGATGGCCTCGCGCGTATCGCCGAGATAATCCATGTGATCCATCGCCACCCCGGAGACGATGGCGCAATCGGCATCGAAAACGTTGACCGCGTCGAGCCGCCCTCCCAGGCCGACTTCGAGGATGATGACATCGGGCCGGGCGGCGCGGAACACCTGCCACGCCGCCAGCGTGCCGTGCTCGAAATAGGTGAGCGGCACATCGCCCCGCACCGCTTCGATAGCGGCGAAGGCCGCCGCCAGGGTTTCGTCGTCCACTTCGGCGCCGTCGAGGCGGACGCGCTCGTTGTAGCGCAGCAGATGCGGCGAGGTATAGCAGCCGACACGGTAGCCTTCGGCGCGCAGGATGGCTTCGAGCATGGCGCAGGTCGAACCTTTGCCATTGGTGCCGCCCACGGCGATGACCACCGTTTCGGCGCCGGGGCCGGGGCCGAGGGCGGCGCATACGCCCGCCACCCGTTCCAGCCCGAGGCGGATGGAAGCGCCGTGGCGCGCTTCGAGCAGGCCCAGCCAGCCGGCCAGCGTCTGGGGATGTGCGTCCCCGGATGAATTAGGCATGGGTATCTACACACTCCGAAGCAGCGGCGCTGGATGAAGAAGGGGAAGAAGGAACACGGGACGACGCCTGTCCGTGCCCCATCGCAAGGAAATCAGCGTCGATGCGCTCCGCATGGAACGAAGCCCTCTCCCGGCCTTCGGCCACCCTCTCGCCCGCCAAGCGGGGGAGGAGAATCCATCGGAGAGACTCGTCATTGCGAGGGCCGCCCCACTCCTCGTCATTGCGAGGGCCGCAGGCCCGTGGCAATCCAGTTCGTTCCAACCGGCGCGCAGCGCCGCTGATGCCGCCGCGCTCGTTCTGGCGCCGGACTCGGTCTTCCTGGCCCCGAGCCAGACTTTCCTGGCTCCGAGCCAGATTGATCTGGCTTCGAGCCAGACTTTCCTGGCTCCGGGCCAGATTGATCTGGCTTCGAGCCAGACTTTCCTGGCTCCGGGCCAGATTGATCTGGCTCCGAGCCAGACTTTCCTGGCTCCGAGCCAGATTGATTTGGCTCCGAGCCAGACTTTCCTGGCTCCGGGCCAGATTGATCTGGCTCCGGGCCAGATTGATTTGGCTTCGAGCCAGATTCCCCCGGCTCCGAGCCAGATTGATCCGGTTTGGCATCCGCCCTGTTCTCTCGAAGAATTCCCCTCCCCCGCTTGGCGGGGGAGGGTGCCCGAAGGGCGGGAGAGGGCGTCGTTCCAACCGGCGCGCAGCGCCGCTGACTGAAAGGGAGGAAGGAAAATGAAATACCCGCCCATCTCCCGCCGCGAAGAAATCAGCGTCGCTGCGCTCCGTATGAAACGAACTGGATTGCCACGGCGCTGCGCGCCTCGCAATGACGAAGCGGGGAGTCTTTTGTGATGACGAATTCTTCCGATGAACTCCCCTCCCCCGCTTGGCGGGGGAGGGTGCCCGAAGGGCGGGAGAGGGCGCTGTTCCAACCGGCGCGCAGCGCCGCTGGATAAGAAAGGGGAAGGAGGAAGGAGACGCCTGTCCACACCCCGCCGCTGCGAAGAAATCAGCGTCGCTTCGCTCCGCATGGAACGAAGCCCTCTCCCGGCCTTCGGCCACCCTCCCCCGCAAGCGGGGGAGGGAAGTTCTCCGGCGGAACCCGTCATTGCAAGAAGAACCGCCCCACCCTTCGTCACTGCAAGGGCCGCCCCACTCCTCGTCATTGCGAGGGCCGCAGGCCCGCGGCAATCCAGACGGCCTTGCAAGTCGCCGGGGCGCTTCGGAAGGTTGAGGCGCTGCGTGGATTTCCGCGTCGACGCGCGTCTCGCAATGGCAA